>JAUWGI010000042.1 GCA_030606505.1 Deltaproteobacteria bacterium | reverse complement strand
AGAAGTGATGCTTCTATCAATTTGTTTTTAGGGGGGAGGGGGAAAGAGAGTTTAAGAGGGGCGAATTGCGTAATTGGGGGTGTTTAAGAGGGGGCGAAGCCCCCTCTTCTAAAAAAGTATTTCCCCTTCCCCTTGCCAAGGGGAAGGGGATAAAGGGTATAGGGTTTCCTTAAATATATAATTAAAAATAATTGGGGGGGCGGGGCAAAAGATTGCCCTGAAACTTGTTAAAGTTGTTTATCTTTGGCTATTCGTGTATCCGGCTCAGGTACCAGCCGCCGTCGGGTATATCCCGGTATATATCACAGACCATGCCCTTGCTGGTCTTGACCATGAAATAATTGCGGGTGACCTCCTTGCCCCACCACTCCTCAACCTTCTGCCAGCGCTCGTATACTCTGGTTATCCGCTGCCTCTCTCCGTTTCTGGCCAGGGTCAAAGGGACACCCTGGACATTCGCCGTTACCTTTAGTTCCTCCGGTTTTTCCAGTATCTTGGCCAATTCTAAACCTCCATCTAGCTATAGCTTGCGCAAAACTGCGATTACCTTGCCCTGAATCTCGACCTCCTCAGGCTTGAAGTACATCGGTTGCATCTCCTTGTTGGCCGGCTGGAGGCGAATGCGGCCTTTTTCCCTGTAGATTTTCTTCAGGGTTACCTCCTGCTGGTTTTTAAGCCAGACCGCCGCCAGCTCGCCGTCCTCTACCGTGCTGGTCTGCTGGATTAGGACAATGTCGCCAT
The DNA here is from genome assembly GCA_030606505.1 of Deltaproteobacteria bacterium. Taxonomy (GTDB): domain Bacteria; phylum Chloroflexota; class Dehalococcoidia; order Dehalococcoidales; family BS750m-G39; genus JABMRW01. The sequence goes on along the minus strand of JAUWGI010000042.1, from coordinate 6,131 downwards.
CGTCAACAAAGGCATCAATCAGGGAAGTCCCCTTTACCCTGAGGGCGTAGATGTCTTTCTTGTCCTGGGTTACCTCGCCGGTGAGCTGGAGCGTCTCCTGGGGGGTGGTAGTCCAGCTATCGGGGGCGGGCACCGGTATCGGCCGGCCGGCGGCGATAGTGCCCAGCAGGGGCACGCGTGAGACCGCCTCCCGTTTTCTTTCCACCAGCTGGATGCTGCGGAATACCTCGGGGTCGCGGTGGATAAAGCCCTGTTCTTCCAGCATATTGAGGTGGTACTGGACCACCGAGGGCGTGCTGATATTGCACCCGCGGGCGATGTCCCTCACCGTGGGGGCGTAGCCCCGCCTGTCGAGGAAGCGGCGGATGAAGTTCAGGATGCGTGACCGGGTATCCGAAACACGTGGCATTTTTGACTCTTAATACATTTGTTTCAGGAACAAGTGTATCATAACGAGTGTGGGTTGTCAATAGTCAGTTTCAGTGAGGTCTGTTGAGGTGGAGTGTGTTATTGTTTGGTATTGAATTGAGTTATAAAGAAGACGTGGGGATAAGGTTAGTATCTCTCTCCTCTGGGGGGGAGTGAGACCTATGATATCTCCCCACCTTGGGGGGTGGGGAAAGAGAGTATTAGAGGCGGAGCCTATGAGGGTGGGTGGGTATGGGAAGAAAGAGAACTGATAGTAACAGGGGTGGGAAAAGATATGAAGTGGGGGGTGGATTACCTTGCTAAAAATTGCTATTAAGAGATTAAAACTAGTACAATAGAATTGACAGCTTTCAAGCTATAATGCTAAAATTTAGTGGGAGTGGTGTCGGGATTGGTTTGAACTAAGAAATTCGGAGCTAAGTATCCGCAGTAGACAGAGCCTGTTAGCCCACCGCCTGGTACGTCAGAGGCTAACAGTGAGTAGATAGAGCAAATTATGCCAGATAAAAAAATAAGCTGTAGTAGATTGCGCCCTCAACATATCAAGTTTCCCCTTTTTTCTATTATTCCTCTCCCCTGCTCTTTCTTCTGGTTACTCTAGTTAGACTATTGCGCTCTCGCTGGGGAGAGCAGGCTAAAGTTCCGGTTGTGGTCAATTGAAAGGGGGTTAAAGATGGCTAAACCAAAGGTGGCTTTTTACTGGTGTGCTTCCTGCGGCGGCTGTGAGGAGACCGTGGTTGACCTTAATGAGGATTTATTGAAGGTAGCCGATGCCGTGGATATCGTTCTCTGGCCGGTGGCGCTGGACTTTAAGCGCAAGGATATCGAGGCCAAGGAGGACGGCGAAATTGCGGTGAGCTTTATCAACGGCGCCGTGAGGCTGGGAGAGCAGGAAGAAATGGTCAAGCTACTCAGGCGAAAATCACAGCTGGTGGTCGCCTTTGGCGCCTGCGCTCACCTGGGGGGGATTCCGGGGCTGGGTAACTTCTGGGACCGGGATTCTATCTTCCAGAGGGTGTACACCGAAGTCCCCACCGTTGATAACCCCGATAAGATTTTCCCCCAGCGGAAAACCAAAATTAAAGAGGGCGAGCTTACCCTGCCCGAGTTCTATGATACGGTAAAGACCCTGGACCAGACCATCGATGTTGATTACTATCTCCCCGGCTGTCCGCCGCCCCCCGATTTGATAATGGCGGCGGTAACCGCCATTCTTGAGGGCAAGCTGCCGGAGAAGGGAGCGGTGCTGGCGCCCAACAAGGCGCTGTGCGATACCTGCCCCAGGGCGGAATCCAAGCCGGATAAACTGGCTATTGACGAGGTAAAAAGACCCTGGCAGATCAAGATGGACCCCGAGAAGTGCTTCCTTGCGCAGGGGATAATCTGTTTGGGGCCGGCCACCCGCACCGGCTGCGGCGAAACCTGCATTAAGGCTAACCAGCCGTGCCGGGGGTGCTTCGGCCCGCTGGACGGCGTCGTTGACCAGGGGGCCAGAGCCCTCTCCATGGTCGCCTCGATACTGGGAATTGAGGGCGAGGAGACCATGAGCGAGGAAGAGGTCAAGAAGCTGATTGACAATATTGCCGACCCGGCCGGGACGGTCTATAGATTTAGTCTGGCTTCTTCTTTGCTGAGAAGAAAGAGAATGGACTAGGAGAGTGGCATGAAGAAGATAACCATCGACCCTATAACCAGGCTTGAGGGACATGGCAAGATAGAGATATTCCTCAATGACGAGGGCAACTGCGAGCGGGCCTGTCTGCAGATTCCCGAACTGAGGGGATTCGAGAAGTTTTCTGAAGGGAGAGCTGCTGAGGAGATGCCCCGCATCACCACCATGATATGCGGCGTTTGTCCTACCGCCCACCACATGGCGGCGACCAAGGCCCTGGACGACCTGTTTAAGGTTGAGCCGACCTCGGCGGCCAAGAAGATAAGGGAGCTGATGTACAGCGCCTTCACCGCCGAAGACCATATTTTGCACTTCATCTTCCTGGGCGGTCCCGACTTCGTCGTCGGGCCGACGGCGCCGGTGGCGGAGAGGAACGTGCTGGGCGTTATCGGTAAGGTGGGGCTTGAGGTGGGGGGCAAGGTTATCGAGATGCGCAAGCGGATGCGGAACGTGCTGCGGATAATCGGCGGCAAGCCGGTTATGCCCACCGCCGGACTGCCCGGCGGCGTGTCCAAGCAGATTACCGAGGAAGAGAGAAAGACCATCATCGAGGCCGGAGAATACGGCGTCGAGTTCTGCCAGGTTGCCCTGGGGCTTTTTGACGACGTGGTGCTCAAGAATAAAGACTATGTCGACCTGATTACCGGCGATGTCTACGCCCATAAGACCTACTACATGGGCCTGGTGGACGATAATAACAAGGTAAACTTCTACGACGGCCAGATAAGGGTGGTCGACCCCGACGGCAAGGAGTACGCCAAGTTCAAGGGGCAGGACTACCTGGACCACATCCGGGAGCACGTCGAGCCCTGGACATACGTCAGATTTTCTTATCTCAAGAATGTGGGCTGGAAGGGCTTTGTCGACGGTAAGGAGAGCGGCGTCTTCCGGGTGGCCCCGCTGGCGCGGCTGAACGCCTCCGACGGCATGGCCACGCCGCTGGCCCAGGCAGCCTACGAGAAAATGTACTCAACGCTGGGGGGCAAGCCGGTGCACAGCACCCTGGCTTTCCACTGGGCGAGGCTGGTTGAGGCGCTCTACGCCGCCGAACGGACGCTGGAGCTGGCCAACGACCCCGAGATTACCTCGGACGACATCGTCAACCTGCCCACCGAAACCCCCAAAGAGGGGATTGGGGTGGTGGAAGCGCCGAGGGGCACCCTTATTCACCACTACCAGACCGACGAGAGGGGAATTCTCACCAAGGTCAACCTGATTGTGGCCACCCAGAATAACTCGGCGGCGATTAATATGTCGGTGGAGAAGGCGGCCAAGGCGCTGATAAAGAACGGCGATGTGCCCGACGGGATCCTGAACATGATTGAGATGGCCTTTAGGGCTTACGACCCATGCCACGCCTGCGCCACCCATTCCCTGCCGGGGAGAACGCCGCTTGAGCTCAGTGTCTATGACTCCAGGGGAGTCCTGGTCAAGAAACTGGAAAGATAACCTGGCAAAGTAATAGCCAGCGTTTAAATAGTGTTATTATTGTTATTATAAAGGAGGTGGGTTGTGAAGGAGAAGGTGGAAGCGGCTTTAGCCAAAATAAGACCGGCCTTGCAGGCCGACGGCGGTGATGTTGAGCTGGTGGGGGTGGAAGATGGGGTGGTCAAGGTGAGCTTGAGGGGTGCCTGTGCCGGCTGTCCGATGGCTACCATGACCCTTAAACAGGGGATTGAACGGATACTCAAAGAAGAGGTACCCGAAGTCAAGGAGGTGGTGGAGGTTTAGCCGCCGATAATAGAAGAATGCCGATATACGAGTATGTCTGTTCCGATTGCAAGCAGAAGTTCGAACTGCTTAAGCCCATGAGCCAGGCGGGCGAGGGTGTGCCCTGCCCCAGGTGCGGCGGCAAAGCCGGGCGCGTGCTTTCCCGGTTCTGCAGCTGCTCCGATGATTCTCTGGATTTTCCGGGTTACGGCGGAGGCAGCTCCTGCGGCAGTTGCTCGACGGACAGCTGCAGTTCCTGTTAATTATAAAGAAGGATAGTGAGATAGATGGCAGACCGGGAAGAACACCTTTCCTGTCATGGCTGCGGTGAGCCGCTGGAGTGCCCCGAGGGGGAGCCTCCCTGCCATGCCCTCGAGGGCTGGTTTACCGTGTCCTGCTGGGAGGGGCCGGGGGAGGTGACTCAGTACAGCTTCTGCTCCCTGGACTGCCTTAAGTCCTGGGTGGAGGGGGAGCTGCCCGATGTCCCCGAGGTGTTTCGGGAGTCTTTTGGAGAGGGCCAGAACTAAGAGATGATAAGAGCTAAAAGAGCATGAAAACGCTTATTCTGGGTTTCGGCAACCCCATTCTCACCGATGATGCCATCGGCATCAGGATAGCCGAGGAGCTGGAAGGGGAGTTTCCCGATATAACCGTGGAGGCTACCAGCGAGGCCGGGCTCTCCATACTGGATGAAGTCACCGGCTACGATAAGCTGGTTATCATCGATTCTATCAAGACGGGAAAGGGGAGGCCTGGGGAGCTCTATAAGCTTGAGCTTGAGGACTTAAAGCCCCGGTCAGATTTCTCTTCCTCTCACGGGCTGGATATCGCCACCGCCTTCAAGCTGGGGGAAAAGCTGGGCTACCCCATGCCAAGTCAGGTGAGCATCTACGCCGTGGAGGTTAAGGATAATACCACCTTCGGGGAGGAATGCACCCCGGAATTAAAGCAGAGTATATCGTTAATCGTCGGGCAGATAATAAAGGAGGAAAGGCTATGTCAAACTTCGAGCCCAAAATCCTAGTTTTTTGCTGTAACTGGTGTTCCTACGCCGGTGCCGACCTCGCCGGCACCTCCAGGCTGAAGATAAAGCCCAATTTCCGGGTAATCCGCACCATGTGCTCGGGCCGGATTGACCCTTCCTTTGTATTTCACGCCTTCGCCCGGGGCGCCGACGGCGTGCTGGTGGCCGGCTGCCATCCCGGTGACTGCCACTACAGCAGCGGCAACTACAAGGCGAGGCGGCGGGTGAGCCTACTCCATAATGTGCTCCCCCAGCTGGGGATAGAGCCGGAAAGATTAAAGCTGGAGTGGATTTCCGCCTCCGAAGGAAATAAGTTCCGCGATACCGTCAACGAGTTTATCGACCAGATAACCCAGCTTGGCCCGCTTCACAGCAATGGTAAGAGTGAGGTGAAGAAGGGGGAGGCGGTCAAGGTAAAGGGTAACTAGAAAGGGTATTCCATTGAGACAGCCGGTCGCCGAGCCGAGAATCGCCGTTAATATCAATGAGGACTACTGTAGCCGTTGCTCTATCTGCGGCTCCCTCTGCCCCTATGACGCCATCACCCAGGATCATGATAACAACAAAATGGTTCTGGATATTGAGAAGTGCCAGGTCTGTGGTATCTGCTACTCCGCCTGTCCGGCTAAAGCTATCGACACTATCTACTACAGCAGCGGCTCCCTGCTGAAATACCTGGAAAAAGCCAAACCGCAGTATAAAAGCGATAACCTGGTCATCATGTGCACGGGCAGTGCCCCCGACTTCAGTGAAGTGGGCAAGCTGTTCGGTGTAAAAGACTTTATCCCGCTATCCGTACCCTGCGTCGGCCGTATTTCCGAGGAATTGCTGCTGGGGGTGCTGGCCGATGGAATAAAGAAGATTGATATCCTCGCCTGCGACGAGGACTACTGCCGCTTTCACCGGGGTAGCCCGCTCACCGGGCGCCGGGTCCTGGCCCTCAACCGCATGCTGGAGCAGCTGGGCTACGGCCCGGAAGCTATCACCCTGAAGCGGAACAGCCTGAAGGTAACGGTGGATAAAGACCTCTGCATCGCTTGCGGCAACTGCGTCTACTACTGCCCCTATGATGCCCCGACACTAACCAGCGCGGGGGGGATAAGCTTTGACCTGGACGCCTGCCGGGGCTGCGGCCTCTGCGTTGCCCTTTGCCCGGCCTTTGCCCTCGACCTGGAAAACTGGGAGAGGGACCGAATTTCAAATTTGATTCCGCAATTGCTGGCGGAGATGAAACCGCCTAAAATCCTGGTCTTCCGCTGCCAGTGGGCGGTCTATCCCCCATTAAACGGGGATATG
>JAUWGI010000020.1 GCA_030606505.1 Deltaproteobacteria bacterium | reverse complement strand
CCCGAACATATCATCTACCAGACAAAGCGGTTCTTTGCCCAGGGGTCGGGGGTGGCCTTTATCATGCGCCAAATGGCGGAGAAACACATTACAGAAAAGGAACTCGAAGAACATAACCGGATAGAGGGTAATCCCTGGCTATCTTCCGTGGAGGAGCTGTACTACTACCGAATATTTAAGGAAACCTTCCCTGAGCCTGCCTTTGACCGGCTGGTGGGCAGGTGGGACCCGTTCCGGCCAGACTTCTTCCGTTATATAGAGAAGGAGATTTCGTAACCTGCCGCTTCCGCCGAATTTTGGGGTGGCGACCCCGGGGGGATTCGAACCCCCGATCTCCACCGTGACAGGGTGGCATGTTAGACCGCTACACCACGGGGCCGCGCTATTGTGAAGTGGTCAAGGGTCAGTAGTGGAACCCTTTAGCCAAAGTCTATCAGGGGTGTGCTATCGTGTCAAGCTGGCTGGTGGGTTACTCCGAAGTGTTGTTTGCTTTTCTTTTTGTGTGCTATAATGTCTCACCAAGTTTATAGAGGAGAATATGGCGGTTAAAGAAGATAAGAAGCTGCGTGATTACGAACTGGTGGTGATTATCAGTCCGGAGGTGGCCAACGAGGCTGCCGATGGCATAATGGATGGCGTAAGTCGCTTTATTACTGACAATGGCGGCACTGTTTCGGCTGTTGAGCCATGGGGCAAAAAAAGGCTGGCGTATCCGATAAAGCATTTTATGGAGGGTAGCTATGTGTTGAGTCGGTTCAAAATGCAGCCCAAATTCACTAAACAGCTGGAAGCAAGCCTGCAGATTTCTGAGGATGTTCTGCGACATTTGTTGGTTAATCTTGAGTAGGAAGTCATAGAGGGTTTGTTTTTGGCTGGTTTGGAGGAGGGCGGAAGGAGTTTAGGGCGATGTTGACCTTGAATAAAGTGATGATTATAGGGAATGTGGGCACTGACCCCGAAATGCGCTTTACTCCCAATGGTAATCCGGTAACCTCGTTTCGTGTTGCCACTAACTGGGTCTATACTACCCCCGAAGGTGAGCGGAAGCAGGAGACGGAGTGGTTTACCGTGGTCGCCTGGAATAGGCTAGCCGAAAATTGCAACCAGTTTTTGACTAAGGGCCAGCGTGTTTATGCCGAGGGCAGGCTGCGCACGCGTACCTGGGAGGGTCAGGACGGACAGCGGCGCTCGCGAAGCGAAGTGATAGCTAACCGGGTGCTCTTTCTAGATAAGCAGGCATTGGCTCCCCTTCCCGCTGAGGGAACTGAGGAAGCCGCTCACGCCGAACCGGAACCGGAAGACATTCCATTTCCTGAAGAAAGCTAGGATTCGGTAATTTTATTAGAAGGGTTTAGGTGATTTAGTAGTTATGGCTGGACAAAATTCTGCCGAGCCAGAGGGAAGAAGACGGGGCAGGGGAAGGTATATACCCAGGCGCAAGCATTGCTCTTTTTGTATGGATAGTGTCGAGGTGATAGACTACAAAGAGCCGGCTAAGTTACGCCGCTACATATCGGATAGGGGAAAGATTGAGCCCCGCCGCAAGACTGGCACCTGCGCTAAGCATCAGCGTGCCCTGGCCGAGGCGATAAAGAGGGCGAGGCACCTGGCTTTGCTGCCATATGTCCCCGATCATATCCATAAAACGGGGGGCGTTGGCATACGCGATTAGTCTAGCGGTGGGGACAGCTCATCCCAATTAAGCACCCCAAAGCTCTCGTTTCCGCTGGTGCTTTTTCTCTCGAGGGGGGATAGTTGTTAGCGGTAACCTTAACAGGATTCCCCTTGCATTGACACCCCAGAGACGGCAGAAGTATAATCATTCTAGTATAATAGGGAGTTATTGTGCCCAAGAGGACTTATCAACCGAAGAGGATTCCCAGAAAGCGCGAGCACGGCTTTCGGGCCAGAATGAGTACCCGAAGCGGGCGAGCTGTCTTGAAAGCAAGACGACTTAAGGGGCGTCAGCGATTGACCGTGGTTTGACCATGCGGGGAAGAGAATACCTTACTAAGTCAGAGCAGTACGCTGTGGTTTATGAGAAAGGTAGCGCGTGGACGAATGGTAAGGTGGTGATGAAGGCGTTGCCTAATGGACTCACCTGGTCGCGGTATGGTTTCTCGGTGGGGCGGCGGGTAGGTGGGGCGGTGGTGAGAAACCGGGTGAAACGCCGGCTTCGGGAAATCTTGCGCTCAGCGCAATTAAAGCCGGGGTGGGATATTATCTTTATTGCTCGCCCTCCCACTGCCGGTGCTGATTTCGCCGGCCTGGACAAATCGGTTCAGGGTCTGTTGTCCCGGGCTGGATTATTAACGAGGAAATATGAAAAGGCTTGCATTAGAGTTAATTAGACTTTATCAATCTACCCTATCCCGGGTTATGCCGCCTAACTGCCGCTTTACCCCCTCTTGCTCTCAATATACCTACGAGGCTATCTCCAGGTTTGGCGTGTTTAAGGGGGTGTGGCTGGGAGCGAGGCGGATAGCCCGCTGCCACCCGTTTAACGCCGGCGGTTATGACCCGGTACCCCATCCTGGAGGAGTGAGTAAGTGAGGATTAGAAATAATAACGTATCGGCGGGCAAGATTGGTCTGCTGGTTGTCTTGCTCCTGGTGGGGCTGACCGTTTTGGGTTGTATTGGTGTTAAGAGTACCCCTGAGGGGGGTTCCGGTGGAACGGTAGCCGATGGCACTATATTTTTGGCTCCGACAATAAAGCAGTCCGGTGGCTTTGGTTGTACTCCTCCAGCCGTGGACGGTAAACTGGTGGCGTTGAGTGCCGCCGATGGCACTCGCTTCTGGGAAGTCCCCTTGGAAGGCTCAAGGTCAGGTGGTGGCTTCGGCTGTGCGCAAACAGCGGCGCCGGCGGCTATCTATGGTAGTCCGGCAGTGGCCGGAGAGCTGGTTTATGCTGGCGGCTACAATGGCAAGATTTATGCCATTAATACCTCTTCAGGGGCGGTGAGGTGGGTATACCCCCGTGAGGGCACTCTGGAGCCGATTATCGGGGGTGTGGTTGTTGCCATGGACAGGGTCTATTTTGGTTGCTCTGACGGCAAGGTCTATGCCCTGGATGCTGCCACCGGTGATAAGCAGTGGGAGTTTGCCATCGGGGATAAAACCTGGGCAACCCCGGCTGTTAGCGGCGATATGCTGTACATCGGTTGCTTTGATAAGAAATTCTACGCCTTGAGTGCTATCGACGGCAGCAAGCAGTGGGATTTTGAGACTGAGGGGGCTATCGCCTCTACCCCGCTGGTCTATAACGATATGGTTTATATCGGCTCCTTTGACCGCTATTTTTATGCTCTGGATGCGGCCAGTGGCAGCCTGAAGTGGAAATTCCCGGCGGAGAGATGGTTCTGGACGAAAGCAGTGGCTGATAACGGTACCATCTATGCCGGCTGTTTTGACGGCAAGGTTTATGCCCTGGGGGCGGAAAATGGGCAGGAATTAGCCGCAGTTGACCTGGGAAGTGCGGTTTATTCCTGGCCGGTTCTGGTTGACGGCAGGGTTATTGTCGCCACGGAAAAGGGCGAGATATACGCTATAGATACGGCTGCTAATCAGGAAACTTTATTAGCTGACATTGAGGAAGCGATATACGCTCCACTTTGCGCCGAGGGTGGCGTTATCTATGTTTACAGCCAGGAGCAAAACCTTTACGCCCTGAATGCCGATTCCGGGGCGAGGCTGTGGAATCTGACCATTAAGTAATAAGCGAGGTCTGGTTTTAGTGGGTATTGGGGATATCTGGAATTTAATCGCTATACAGCCAATGATAAACACCCTCATTGTGCTGACTAGTTATCTGTTCAACAACTTCGGGGTGGCGATTATTGTGCTGACTCTTGCGGTTAACGGCGTGATGTACCCCCTCACTATGAAGCAGGTCCGCGCCTCCAAGGCGATGCAGGACCTCCAGCCCAAGATAGCCGAGCTTCAGAAGAAGTATGCCAAGGATAAAGCGAAGCTGGCTAAAGAGCAGATGCAGCTTTTTAAGGAATCGGGGGTAAGCCCGGCCGGTTGCCTGCTGCCCCTGTTAATCCAGATGCCCATCTGGATAGCCCTGTTCCAGTCGATAATGCGGGTTCTGGCGGTAATCCCGGAAAATCTGGTGGGACTATCCGATTATCTTTATTCCTGGCCAATAGTATTTTCCACGCTGCCGCTGGAAAATAACTTTCTCTGGTTGAACCTGGCTACCGGCGATATATTTCTGGCGCTCCTGGTGGGGGGAACGATGTGGGTGCAGCAGAAGATGGTGATGTCGCCAACCGCTGACCCCAAACAGCAGACACAGAGCAGCATGATGCTGTGGATGATGCCGATTATGTTTGCCTGGTTGACCATGACATTTCCCAGCGGGCTGGCTATTTTCTGGGTGACTTCAAATATCTTTAGAATCGGTATGCAGTATTTTATCGGCGGGTGGGGAGGTCTGGTTAAGTCAGAACCCAAGAAGCCGACGGGCAGGGATAAAAAGTATAAGGAACGCATCGCCCAGGTAGAGGAGTTTCCTTCACTTGGTGCTGATATCGTTGTGCCGGGTTCGACACAGGAAGAAGGTTCGAGCTATGAAGAGTCTGGAGATAAGCGCCCCGACCGTGGAGGAGGCTATACAAAAAGCATTAGATCAACTAAGCGTCAGCCGAGAAGAGGTCGAGGTCACCGTCGTAAAAGAGGGTAAGTCGGGCATCTTTGGGTTGGGGGCTGAGGAGGCTGTAGTCAGGGTAAGGTCTTTGGCGATGGAACCGGAGGAGAGAAGCGAAATAACTGAGGTGGCCAAAGAGGCTCTGGAGAGCCTGCTGGTTCGGCTGGGGGTGGAGGCATCGGTGGTATCTGAAGCTGAACCTCCTTTTGAGCAGGGCACCGAGGCGTCTGAGGTCATCACTATTAATGTGACCGGTGATGACCTGGGTATCCTGATTGGGCGGCGGGGACAGACCCTGGCGGCTCTACAGCATGTGGTCAGGCTTATCGTGGCTCATCAGATGAAGGCTCGAGTTCCCATAGTTATTGACGTTGAAGGATATAAACAGCGTCGCTATAGTGCCTTACAGGCTTTGGCCTGGCGGATGGCGGAGCAGGTGAAGGAGAGGGAAAAGCAGTTTGCCCTGGAGCCGATGCCGGCTTATGAGCGGCGTATTATCCACCTGACTCTAGCTGATGACCCCGATGTTACCACCGAAAGCACCGGTGTGGGTGAGGTTCGTAAGGTGGTTATTATGCCCAGGGAGCCATAACCTGTCATCCGGTAAATAACCGGGAAAAGGAGGTAGCGAATGGGTAAAAAAGGAGCCTCAGTGATTGATTGGGCAGGACTTACCCAGGAGATGGAGCGTCTGCTTCGCCTGAAGACAAGCCCCATTGCTTACAAGAGACTGGATAAGTTGGAAGAGATGGAGAAAATACCGGAGTTAATACGGCTTGACCGCCGAGCCTCTTTTTGCCAGGTACCAGCGATGGTTCGAACCATAGGCATGACGGTAGGGGCGACCAGAGACAACTTCGGTGACCGCTGTGCTCGAATTAACGGTCTGGCGCCGACTACTGAAAAACAGGTCGCCTGGGAGGCAGATTCCTTCGCCACTACCTGGTTTGCCAACGTGGAAGAAGCCAAAAAACAGATGGCGGCATATCCCTTAGTCCCCCCCGGGGAGGCCATCGTGCTCGCCCCGCTGGCTGCCGGGAAATTTGACCCCGATGTTATCTTAATCTACGCTAACCCGGCGCAAATGATGTTGCTGATGAACGGGCTCCAGTTTAAAGACTACCAGCGTTTTCAGTTTTTCTTCATCGGTGAAGGGTCCTGCGCCGATGGCTTGGCTCAGTGTTATACTACCGGCAAGCCGGCCCTGGCTATTCCCTGCATGGGGGAGAGGGCGTTCGGCGCTGTTACCGAGGATGAGCTGGTTATGGCGCTGCCGCCGGCAATGATGGCCAAGGCCGTCGAAGGATTACAGGCGCTTAAGGCAAGAGGCATTGGCTACCCAATTAAGTACCTTGGACCTCTGTGCGACCCTTCTCCAGTGCTGACGCGGATCTACCCCGAGTGGTGGGACCGTCGTTGACCCTGGATATGAGCGGCTTGCCCATGGTGTCAGCCAGTGAGAACCAAGATTTGCCTTTCGGTTTATTTACTGGCGAGCCCGAATAGGTGATATGGGTAATGCAAGCACGGCTTGGCTCATAGTGGTTGGTCTCTTGGTAGAGGAGTTTTTGGGATGTTCCACCCGGTAAATAGTAGGACGAATTTTGCACAGCTTGAGGAAAAGATATCCGGCTTGTGGAAGAGCAAGAACGTCTTTGAGCGGAGTGTAGAGGCCCGGCGGGAGGGGCAGCGCTTCGTCTTGTATGAAGGACCGCCGACGGCTAACGGCAGCCCCGGGATACATCATGTGCTGGCCCGGGTGTTCAAGGATGTCATACCCCGCTATAAGACGATGAAGGGCTATTATGCCCCGCGCATCGCCGGCTGGGATACCCACGGCTTGCCCGTAGAGCTTGAGGTGGAGAAGGAACTCGGCCTCACCAGCAAAAAAGATATCGAGGACTTTGGCATCGATAAGTTTAACGCCCGCTGCCGGGAGAGCGTCTTTAGCTACCTTAAAGAGTGGGAGGCGATAACCGAGCGCATCGCCTTCTGGGTTGACATGGAGAATGCCTATGTCACCATGGACAACGACTACATTGAGACCGTCTGGTGGGCGATAAAGGAGATGTGGGATAAGGGGCTGATTTATCAGGGTTACAGGGTTACCCCCCACTGCCCCCGCTGTGGCACCTCCCTCAGTTCCCACGAGGTCGCCCTGGGCTATCAGGATGATACCGAAGACCCCTCGGTTTACATAAAGTTTAAGATAGACAAAAGGTCAACAGCAGGCCCTAAGGTTCGTGACCGTCTTTTTAATCTTTTCCACGCTTCGGATAAACCTGTTTATTTGTTAGCATGGACAACCACCCCATGGACGTTGCCGGGAAATACGGCGCTGGCGGTTGCCCCCGATGCCGAGTATTCCGTGTTGGAGGGTGAAGAGGATTACCTTGTCCTGGCGTCGGCCCTGGTCGGGGTGGTGGGACTTGAGGGCCACAAGGTAATAAAGAAGTTAACGGGTAGCCAACTGGTGGGTGCCGAGTATGAGCCCCTGTTTAACCCCCATGAGTTCAAGGTAGAACGCCTACGTATGGGTTTGGAACTCAAAGTTCAAGAAGCAGTGAGAGACTTAACCTACCGTGTTATTGGGGCTGATTTCGTCTCTCTGGATGAAGGCACTGGCATCGTCCATATGGCACCGGCTTATGGTGAAGTTGATTATGGCGCTGGAATAGAAAATAACCTTGACTTTGTTCACACGGTAGATTTGCAGGGTAAAGTAATCGGGACTTTACCGGGTCATGGTAAGTTTGTCAAGGACGCCGATAAAGATATTCTTGATGACCTGAAAGCTAGGGGGCTTCTCTTCCGCAGTGAAAAGATTCGCCACACCTATCCCTTCTGCTGGCGCTGCGATACCCCGCTTCTCTATTACGCCAAGCAGACCTGGTATATCCGGACCACGGCGGTGAAGGATGAGCTTATTGCCCGGAATGACGAGATAAACTGGTACCCGGAGCATATCAAGTACGGGCGGTTTGGCGACTGGCTGCAAAATAACGTTGACTGGGCGTTTTCCCGGGAGAGGTACTGGGGTACACCACTGCCGGTCTGGCAGTGTGAAAATCCTGAATGTGTCAACTACGAGTGCGTGGGCGGTATAAAGGAACTGGAGGAAAAGCCCGGGTTTTCCGGGTTTAAAGAGCCTTTAGACCTGCACCGTCCCTTTGTTGATGAGTTGACCTTTGATTGCCAGAAGTGCGGGGCAAAGATGCGGCGGATGACCGAGGTAATTGACTGCTGGTTTGATTCCGGAGCCATGCCCATAGCCCAGCACCACTATCCTTTCGAGAATGAGAGCTTGCTTGAAGACAGCCGGTTCCCCGCCGATTACATTTGTGAGGCGGTTGACCAGACCCGCGGCTGGTTCTACAGCCTGCATGCTATATCCACTTTGCTGTTTAACCGCCGCTGTTTCAGCAATGTCATCTGCCTGGGGCTTATCCTTGATGCCAAAGGGGAGAAGATGAGCAAGGCTAAGGGGAATGTGGTTGAGCCCTGGGCGGTAATCAATAAGTACGGGGCTGACGCCTTGCGCTGGTATTGCCTTACCGCCACCGCCCCGGGTAATGTGCGCCGTTTCTCTGAGGAGGCGGTGGCGGAGCTGAGCCGCCGCTTTTTATCCCCCCTGTGGAATGTCTACTCCTTCTTTGTCACCTACGCCAATATCGACCGCTTTACCCCCGGTGGGAAAGAAGTTTCAGTTGAATTATCGGAACTTGACCGCTGGATTATCTCCGAGCTTAACCAGCTTATTGTTGATGTTGATAAAGGGCTGGACGGTTATAATCCCACCGAGGCGGGGAGAAGGATAGAGGGATTTGTTGATGACCTGTCTAACTGGTACGTGCGC
>JAUWGI010000116.1 GCA_030606505.1 Deltaproteobacteria bacterium | reverse complement strand
ACATAATAGCTGTGGACGAAGTAGAAGTTGGCCTCATCGGGCACCCCCTCGAAGATGGGGTGAGCAACCTTTTGCTTTACCTGGTTCCAGCCCATGTGGGGAATCTTTAAGCCCGGGGCAAACCTGCGCACCGAGCCGGGGATAACGCCCAAGCACTCATGCCAACCGCCTTCTTCGGTGCCGCTGAAGAGGACCTGCATCCCGATGCAGACCCCTAAGAAAGGCCGCCCCTCGGCAATAAAGCGCTTAATCGGGCCGGCCAGCCCCGATTTCTGCAGGTTAGCCATGGTATCGGCGGCGGCGCCCACCCCGGGCAGGATAACCGCCCGGGCGCTGAGCACCTCGTCAGGGCTATTGACTACCTTGGCCTCATAACCCAAACGGCTGATGGCGTTAACCACGCTGCGCAGATTGCCAGCGCCATAATCGATAATGGTAATCATCTCTTATACCTCAACATAGACCAGTGCCTCATTGGGGCAGTTAGCCACGCAGACCGGGATTTCCTCCCCCTGGCAGAAGTCGCATTTGAGCGCCTTCTTTTGCTCGGTATCCTGCCTTATCGCCGCCAGCGGGCAGACCAGCAGGCAGGTCCAGCAGCCGATACACTTCTCCTCGTCCACCTTGACCAGCCGGCTCTCCAGGTCTCGGCTGAGGGCGCCGGTCAGACAGGCCTGGATACAGGGGGCCTCATCACACTGCTGGCAGCGCACCGATAGCGATACCACCCCCTTTTCATCTACCCGGAGCCGGGGCAGAGGCGGCGGCGATTCCCGCTTGAACGCCTTGACCAGGTCTGCGGAGCGAGCGTGTTTCAGCTGGCAGTACACCTCGCAGAGGCGACAGCCGATGCAGACTTCTTCCTTAACGTAGACCTTTCTCACCTTGCTATTACTGCCCTTTCTATGCGGTAAACGGTTGCCGTGTGCCATATAATACCAGATATAATATTCTTTGTCAATGCCCTGTTTTTCCCCGATTTTACCCGGCAGAACTGCTTTTAGAGAAGAGGCTTGCGCCGCCACTATTGTAACATTAAATCAGGCAGCACGCCAAGGTAAAATGTGAGCTAACCATGTCGAGTTACCTTATAAAGTGGCCAAGCCTCTGATTTGGCCGCGAGCCATTTTATCGCCCCTTTGTTGACTCCAGGTACCCTTTTGTGATAAGATTAATTGTTGACCAAAATAGTCAACAAGAGGCAGTAACCGATGAAGCTTTCTACCCGAGCCCGGTACGGGACTAAAGCCCTTTTAGAGCTGGCCCTCCACGAGAACGGGGAGCTGGTGCCACTAAAGGAGATTGCACAGCGGCAGGATATACCCCTCCCCTACCTGGAGCACCTCATCAGCCCGCTGGTGCAGGCGGGAATAGTCAGGAGCACCCGCGGCATCGGGGGCGGTGTCTCGCTGGTTAAGCCCCCCCACCAGGTCGTGCTCAGCGAGGTGATTTTGCTCCTCGAGGGCTCGCTTGCCCCGGTAGATTGCCTCAATCACCCCGAGACCTGCCCCCACTCCGGGCACTGTGTTACCCGCGGCCTCTGGAACGAGGTCAGAGAGGCCATAAGCGGCGTTCTAGACTCCATAACCCTGCAGGACCTGGTCGAGCGTCAGAGGCGGGAGGACGAACCCTAAATGGACATGGTGATTCAATTTTTCATCGTATTCAAGGACTATCTCATTGAAGTACTGCCCTTCCTGCTGATAGGTTTCCTGCTCAGCGGCCTGATCCACCAGTTCGTTCCTTCAGGCTGGGTAGCCAGGCACCTCGGGGGAAGGGGGATAAAGCCGCTTCTATACTCCACCCTGGCCGGCACCCTGCTCCCCATCTGCTGTCTGGGCGCCCTGCCGGTGGCGGTCAGCTTCCACCAGAAAGGGGCCAGGCTGGGAGCGGTCCTAGCCTTTCTAGTGGCAACGCCGGCTACTTCGATAACGGCTCTCCTGGTCGCCTACGGCCTGCTGGGATTGAAGTTCACCGCCTTCATATTCTTCGCCGTAATCCTGATGGGGTTGGTAATCGGCATTATCGGCAACCTTATCAGGTTTGAGCCCAAGAAACGGGTGGTAGAGCTGGCTACCGACCCTATCTGCGGGATGAGCGTGGACACGGAAAAGGGACTGAAAACGGAACACAAAGGCCAGAACTATTACTTCTGCTGTGCCCACTGCCAGGCGGTCTTTGAAAGCGAACCCGATAAGTACGCCGCCGGCGCAGCCGCCAGGAACCTCACAGCCGAAATAATCGCCGCCCTCAAGTTCGGCTTCGTGGATATGGTCAGGAGAATCGGGCCGGAGCTGCTTTTAGGCCTGGCTCTGGAGGCACTGGTGGCCACGATTACCCCCATAGGTAACTTCATCGGCCAATATTTCAGCGGCGGCCTGGGCTACGGGTTCAGCCTTATCTTTGGACTCATGATGTATATCTGTTCCACCGCCAGCGTCCCCCTGGTTCACGCCTTTATCTCCCAGGGGATGAACATCGGTGCCGGCATGGTGCTGCTGCTGGTGGGGCCGGTTACCAGCTGGGGGACAATCTTAGTATTGAGAAAGCAGTTCGGCGCCAGGATTCTGCTGGTCTATCTGCTGGTTATCAGCGCCATGTCCCTGACTCTGGGCTGGCTCTTTTCCCTGATATAGGCGTAAGCGGGAAAAACCTATATAATGATATAGAGGAAATTCTAGAAAGGGGTAAGATAATGCCCGAAACAAATCTGTTCAACCTGGCAGGAAAAGTATCCCTGGTTACCGGTGCCGGAAGTGGGCTGGGCCGAGCTTTTTGTGAGGCCATGGCGGAATATGGCAGTGACGTAGTTTGCTCGGATATAAATGAGGCCTGGGCAAAAGAGACGGCAGGTATTATTGCTAAATACGGGGTAAAGACATTGGTTGTTAAAGCCGACGTGTCAAAGCAAGATGAAGTAAAAGCATTGTTCGGCAAGGTTGACCAAGAGTTCGGCAAGCTTGATGTCCTGTTTAATAATGCTGGGCTCGCTAC
>JAUWGI010000085.1 GCA_030606505.1 Deltaproteobacteria bacterium | reverse complement strand
GTGTTTATCTTCCCACACCCCTTAACGGTTCTCTTACTTCCCACCCTCCTGCCCTCGGGGGCTGGTGCCCCCAAACTCCTGCTTTCAGGGGTGTTTAAGAGGGGGCTTTGCCCCCTCTTCTTGAAAAAACCTTCCCCCTCTCCTTTGAAGGAGAGGGGGATTAAGGGGGTGAGGTAGAAAGCAATCTCAAAATTCCACTTACGAGTGGCTTCTATGCTATAATTGCGGGGTATGAAAATCCTGGGTATCGAGACCTCCTGTGATGAGACGGCGGCGGCGGTGGTCGAGGATGGGACCAGAATACTTTCCAATCAGATTGCCTCTCAGGTAGAAATCCACGCCCGCTACGGCGGGATTGTCCCCGAGGTGGCCTCCCGTCAGCATCTGCTCTCGATTATTCCGGTTACCGAGCGGGCAATGACCGAAGCCGGCGTTAGCTGGAAAGACCTGTCCGGCATTGCCGTCACCATGGGGCCGGGCCTGGCCGGCTCACTGCTGGTGGGGGTAAACGTGGCTAAGGCGCTCGCTTTAGCCCGGGGCCTGCCCCTTATCGGGGTTAACCACCTGGAAGCTCACATCTACGCCAACTGGCTGGGGGATGACAGCATTAGTTTCCCGGTGGTCTGTCTTATTGTTTCTGGTGGGCACAGCGACCTGGTGTTGATGAAGGGGCACGGCGATTATCTGGTTTTGGGGCGCACCAGGGACGATGCTGCCGGTGAAGCCTTTGATAAAGCCGCCAGGATACTGGGCCTGGGCTATCCCGGCGGCCCAGCTATTGAAAAGGCATCCCAGGAAGGCACAGCCTCTATCCAGCTACCCCGCGCCTGGCTGAAGGGGAGCCACGATTTTAGCTTTAGCGGGGTTAAGACGGCACTGCTGCGTATGGTAGAGGCAGGTAAAGTTTCGTTAGTGGCCGATGCCGCTGCTAGCTTTCAGGCTGCGGTGATTGAGGTGCTGGTGACTAAGACGGTGGCTGTCGCCAGGGAGCGCAGGGCAAAGAAGGTATTATTGTCCGGCGGGGTGGCGTCAAACGGCTTGCTTCGGGAGCAACTGACAAAACATTCCCCCCTCCCCGTGCTGGTTCCCCCGCCTGTACTGTGCACCGATAATGCCGCCATGATTGCCGCCTGCGGCTACTACCGTTTGCAGGCGGGCAGGACTGATGGCCTGGACTTGGATGTAGTTCCCAGCCTTAAGCTGGCTTAATTAAGGGACGTTTAATCAAGATAAATGGCTATTTTGCGCCTTTAAACTCCTGTGAATAGCTGCTAACGGCTCTGAGAGGCTGTTTACTGAGTTGTAGTTTTAGCCCAGGTAGGTTATTATAAAGCGTTAGCACTCTCCCCCCGAGAGTGCTAAAATGAGAGTAGCAATTGAACTAGATGAAGGAGGATTAGAATGGCGGTTAAGTTACAACCGTTGGGCGACCGAGTAGTGGTTAAGCCCATTGAGAGGGAAGAGGTGACCAAGGGGGGGATTGTGCTCCCCGATACTGTCAAGGAGAAACCCCAGGAGGGTAAAGTACTGGCGGCTGGTCCCGGCCGCTTGTCCGAGGATGGCAAACGGATAGCTATGGATGTTAAGGTGGGCGATGTGGTGCTCTACGTCAAGTATGGCGGCACCGAGGTTAAGATTGACGGCGAGGAGCTGATGATACTGCGTGAGAGTGACATATTAGCCAAGAAGGTTAGCAAGAGGCAAGGAGGAAAACATGGGTAAACAGATTATATTTGACGAAGAAGCCAGGCATGCTCTAAAGAAGGGGATAGACACTTTAGCTGATGCGGTTAAGGTAACCCTGGGCCCCAAGGGGCACTGTGTGGCGCTGGACAAGAAATGGGGGGCTCCGTCGGTAATTGATGACGGGGTTACTATTGCCAAGGATATTGAGCTTCCCGACCCTTTTGAGAACATGGGCGTTCAACTGGTTAAGGAAGCGGCTACTAAGACCAACGATGCCTGCGGCGATGGTACTACCACCTCTACCATCCTGGCTCACGCCATTATCACTGAAGGCTTTAAGAATGTGGCGGCTGGTGCTGAGCCTATAGCCCTTAAGAAGGGCATTGAGAAGGCGACCAAGGCCGTTGTTGACGAGCTAAAGCGGGTGTCGCTTGAGGTCAAGGGCAAGGAACAGATTGAGCAGGTGGGCACTATTACTGCCAAAGACAGGGAGATTGGCGACCTCATTGCCGAGGTGATGGAAAAGGTAGGCAAGGACGGGGTTATCACCGTTGAGGAGTCCAAGGGGATAAAGTATGAGACCGAGTATGTTGAGGGCATGCAGTTTGACCGCGGTTACATCAGCCCCTATTTCATCACCAACGCCGAAAAGATGGAGACGGAGATAGAGGACCCCTATATCCTCATCACCGACAAGAAAATCTCGGCAATAGCTGACCTGCTGCCGGCTCTGGAGAAGATACTGCAGGTATCCAAGAACCTGCTGATTATCGCCGAGGATATAGAAGGCGAAGCCCTGGCTACCCTGGTGGTCAACAAACTGCGGGGCACGCTCAATATTCTGGCGATCAAGGCTCCCGGCTTTGGCGATAGGCGCAAGGCGATGCTGGAGGATATGGCTATCCTCACCGGCGGCAAGGTAATCTCTGAGGATGTCGGGCGCAAGCTGGATTCGGTTACTGTGGAAGATCTGGGCCGGGCCCGCCGGGTAACTTCTGATAAAGACAATACCACCATAGTTGAGGGTAAAGGCTCGGAGGAGGATATTAAAGCCAGAATCAAGCAGATTAAAGCCCAGATAGAGGAGACCACCTCCGATTTCGACCGTGAGAAACTGCAGGAGAGACAGGCGAAACTGGTTGGTGGGGTAGGGGTAATCAAGGTTGGCGCGGCTACCGAGGTTGAGCTTAAAGAAAGGAAGCATCGGGTTGAGGATGCCCTGTCAGCCACCCGGGCGGCGGTAGAGGAGGGCATTCTGCCCGGTGGTGGTGTGGCTCTGCTGCGGGCTACTGCGGTTCTAAAGAAAGTAGAAGCCAGCGCTGACGAACTTACTGGCGTTAATATCATTCGCAAAGCGGTGGAGGCGCCGATTCGCTGGATTGCCGAGAATGCTGGTAAGGATGGCTCGGTGATAGTCGACGCAGTGAAGAAGAGCAAGGCCGGTATTGGCTATGATGCCGAAGCCGATGAATTCGGTGATATGGTGGAAAAGGGCATTATTGACCCGACCAAGGTGGTAAGGTCGGCCCTGGAGAATGCCGCCAGTATCGCCGTTATGGTTTTGATTACTGAGTCGCTGGTGGCTGATATACCGGAGAAGGATAAGGGGCTAGGTATGCCACCCGGTGGTATGGGCGGCATGGAAGGTATGTATTAGTCAACCATTGCTAACTAATAGAGATAGCCGTGGTCCGGAGGCCACGGCTATTTTTTATAATTTGAGCAGCCCCTCTAAGGGCTCGTCCTCAGCCACCGGTCCCACCACCGCCAGCCTTAGCTGGCTATCTACCAGCAATTCATGAGCCAGTTGCCCCAGTTCTTCGGCGGTAATGGCGTCGATAATTGACATAACCTGGTCAACGCTGAGAATCTGTCCGGTGAGAATCTCCTGTCCCCCCATCCACCCGGCCACACTGCGGCTGTCCTCCATGCGCAGCAGTAACCGCCCCTTGGCTAGCTCCTTGGCTTTAACCAGTTCAGCTTCGGGGACTGTCTCTTTGAGCTGGGAAAGCTGCTCCAGAATAGCCTTGATGGTAACCTGCAGGTTTTTAGGTTCCACCCCGGCGTAAATGGTGACAGCACCGGTATCCAGGAAGTGGTCGACATAGCTGTGGATGCTGTAAGCCAGTCCCAGCCGGTCGCGAATCTCGGTAAACAGCCGGCTGCTCATCCCCTCCCCCAGAATGACATTAAGCAGGTCGAGTACAAAGCGCTGTGGGTGAAGCAGGGGCAACCCCATTAGCCCCAGGCAGATGTGGGCTTGCTCGGTGTCTTTCCTCTCAACATTAAGCCGGGGGAATGGTCGTTCCTTATATGATTTATAT
>JAUWGI010000004.1 GCA_030606505.1 Deltaproteobacteria bacterium | reverse complement strand
TCAGTGTCGTCCTTGGCCACTTTAACCTCTCTCGCCCCGCTCTTTTTCAGGGTGTCGACAATCTGCTCGGTCTCCGCCTCGACCGCCGCCGGCGAGCCATCGGCCATTAAAAGCAGCAGAGCCTTGGCATCTACCGGCAGGCCCATCGGCATCATTTCTTCGACGCGCCGCAGGATGAAATTATCGACGAACTCAATCTTGGCCGGCACTACGCCGCTGGCAAGTATGTTGGATACCGCCTGCCCGCCCACCGTCATATCGTCAAAGACGGCCATCATCGTCTTGCTTGTCGGTGGCATAGGTATTAGCTTTAAGGTTATCTTGGTGATTACCCCCAGCGTCCCTTCGGAGCCAGTGAACAGCATCATTAACTCATAGCCGGTACGGTTCTTAACCGTCACCCCGCCGAGTTTCATAATGTAGCCGTTGGCCAGAACCACCTCCAGTCCCAGAACATACTGCTTGGTCACGCCGTACTTCACGCAGTACGGACCACCAGCATTCTCGGCTACAGTGCCACCTATGGTGCAGCCCAAAAAACTCTGGGGGTCGGGAGGATAGAACAGGCCCTGCTTAGCCAGGGCAAGGTTAAGGTCCTGAAGCACGACGCCGGGCTCAACCGTAGCCGTCAGGTTGGTCTTGTTTATATCCAGGATTTTAGCCATCCTGGTGGTACAGAGGACAATGCCTCCCTTTATCGGAACGGAGCCACCGCTGACATTGGTGCCGGCCCCTCTGGGGGTAACCGGAACTTTGTTATCGTCGGCCAGCTTCATAATCTGGGACACTTGCTCAGCAGTCGTCGGCAGCACCACCACATCGGGCAGGTGAGCCCAGGTAGTGGTGGCATCATAGGAATAAGCATTGAGGTCCTCCTTGGAGGTTAAAACAGCGTCTTTACCCACGACCTTGCGCAGTTGTGTTATGATTTTTTTCTCCAGCATATCAGCCCCCTTTAGCAACTTTTTCCCCAGCCAGCAAAGCCGCCCCCAGGGCAGCCACAATCTGCGGCTCATCGGGCACCAGAAGCTTGCAGGCCAGCCCTGCCTCTATGCTCCTGACCAGCCCGATATCCTTAGCCCCACCACCCACCACGGCACAATCGGGCTCAATCCCGAGTCTCTCCACCATGGTCTGGATTTTGGCGGCTAAAGTCCGGTGCAGACCAGCCAGAATATCCTCCTTAGCCGCCCCCTCAGCAACACGAGATACCGCTTCTGATTCAGCGAATACGGCACAGCCGGTATTGAAATCAACCCTGTTTTTAGACTTGAGTGACAGCTCGCCAATATCTTCCAGGTCAATCTGCAGCACCCGGGCAATCACCTGCAGGAAACGCCCGCTGCCGGCGGCACATTTCTCACTCAGCAGAAAGGAGGTAGCCTTTCCCCGCCCGTCCAGCTTAAGCACCCTGGTAAATTGCCCGCCGATATCAATGGCCGTCCGGGCATTGGGGAACAGATAATACACACCTCTAGCCAGACAGGATATATCGGAAGCCGTCTCACTGGAAAAGGAGACACTGGCGGCACCGTAGCCAATGGCTACGGTATAAGCTATATCCTTTAGAGATAGCTTTGCCTTGGTCAAAGTCTTCTCCGTGACCTGCTCCGCAGTGAGTTTATAATTTCCCCCTGAGGGCAATACCTGGTAGGCTATAATTTTATTCTCAGCCATTACCACCGCCTTGGAAAAAGCGGAACCAATATCAATCCCGGCAACATAAACCATTATTATCTTAGAACCCCATCCCCTGTATCCCCCTCCCCTTGTTAAGGGGAGGGGGAAGATTTCTTTAAGAGGGACTTCGTCCCTCTTGGACTTCCTTTTTATCCCCCTCCCTCAAGGGTGGCAGGTGGGAAAAGATAAAAAATGTATTCGGGGCTTCGCCCCTCTTAAACTCCCCACTATGTAAAAATACTGGCCTCTGTTAAACGACGTTCGCTTCTGACCAGGGTTTCTCCTTTTTCCGCCGCCTCCTGGACTATATCTTTACCCAGCAGAGCGGCACCAATAGCTCCGGTAAGCAATGGCTCAGGGGGCACCAACACCGGGAAGCCCAATTTAGCTTCCAAAGCCTTGACCAGACCGATATTCTTAGCCCCGCCGCCGGTCAGGGCTACCTCTCTCTCTATCTTAAGACGCCTTACCATCCCATATATCCGGATGGCAATCGCCTCATGCAGACCAGCGATAATATCAGGCAGTGCCACCCCCTCCGAGAGTTTAGCCACCACCTCCTGGGCGGCAAACACGGTACAGATACTACTTATCTCGACCCTATTTTCAGCCTCCAGTGATAATCTCCCCATTTCCTCCAGACTGACGCCAAGCCCCTCGGCCGTCACCTCTAAAAACCGGCCGGTGCCGGCAGCGCACTTGTCATTCATGACAAAATCCACCGCCCGCCCTTCCTTGAGCTTGATTCCCTTGCTGTCCTGACCACCAATATCAATCACTGTCCTTACCTCAGGCAGCAGGTGACCAACCCCCCGGGCATGACAGGATATCTCGGTTATCTGCTTATCAGCAAAAGGGACATTAATTCGCCCATAACCGGTAGCCACCACATAGGTTATCTCATCAAAGGATAGCCTTGCCTTCGCCAATGCCTCTTCCATTACCCGGTTGGCTAGCTTCCTGTGCTCGGGACCGGTAGGACCAATGACCGAGGCCAGCGTTGTCTGGTTCATAACCACTACCTTGGTCATGGTGGAACCAATGTCAACGCCGGCAAAATACTGACTCTTCACCGGCTCTTAACCGCCTCCAAGGTGTCAATAAAGGCGTCTATCCTGGCTCTGGTATCAGCTTCATTATAGGAACTGATATCGACGATATCACTCTCCAGAATTAGCGAAGGGATATCTCTATACACCCTCTTCAGCTGGTTCAGTTGCCAGATTAAGCCTACATGCCAACTGCGGCAGGAAAAGGCTTCATGCATTACTATGCCATCTATCTTGTAGTCCTCGATATACTTAATCAGTCTTTCCACATCGGGGTGGGAACCGGGGCGCTTCCTGGCTCTGTCGTGCCAGTAAGTCCAGAACTTTACCCACCGCCAAGCGATATGCTCCAGGGGGTCGGTAATCTTGGTCAAGTCCATATCGAAATTGTAAATCGCCTCTATCATACGGTAGGTCGTCTCCACGGGGAATACCGCCCCTTTGCTGTTGAAATAGTTAAAATCGCTCAAGGCGAACCATGACGGCAAGCCACCGCCCCAGACGAGGCGGTATTTCTCGTCAGGAATTACGCCTTCTTTGTTGGCTATCTTAAGCTTTAGCTCATCGTACAAGTCCTTATAGTAGTCATAGCCTTCCTGGGTCCCCATATTAAACACCATGGGCACCATGGTATTCATGGCATCACCAGTACCCATTGGTGTAGGCACCGCCCGGCGTAGCTCATACGCCTCCCAGATCAGGTTCCAGGTCTTATCGGTGAGGTCAACCAGCTCGCTCAAGCGCTCCCAGTCCATCTTCTTACCGGTGTGCTTCTCCAGAAACTTAACCAGCCCCTTAAGCTCCTTGACGATATACTTCACGTAGTAGTCCTGGACCTCACGGTAGTCGTAATCGTCCTCGTAGGGTGGCCAAGGAAGACCCACATCATAGATCGGAACATCGGGCATATAGTGCTGGGCTGCCTGATACCACTTATTCCTGGGGTCACAGAGCATCTGGCCGCTGCCCAGCATCATATCCGGTCTCACCTGCCCTCCCCAGGGGGCTTCAGGTGGCATTTCACCCAGCTCCTCACGCCAAGCGTCAAAGCCCAGACCACAGAGGGCATAGGTACAGAGGGAACGAGAAAAGTTCTCCGACTCCGCCCTCTCCAGAAAACGCTGGGCATCACGCTTAGCACCACATATGCCAGCATAGGTCTCTGTCCACATTGGCACTATGTCCATCGCCCTGATAATTTCATCATAACAACAGCAGATAAAAGTGTAGGCTACCTTTTTCCCCTCCTCCCTCGCCTGGGCTACACCTTGTATGTTTGCCTTTTGTATGGGACCAATTTTGGCTGCCGCCTCGGTAGCTGTCCTTCTCTTCTTTCTCTCCTCAGGCTTCTTTTCCTCGCTCATAGCGTTCTCCTTTACCTTCGACTATTTTACAAGCAACTCCAGGAAAGCCTGGATTCGGGTGCGTAACCGTCCAATAGTGGACATGGAATACTCGTCTTCGAGGTAGAGCACCGGGGTGCCCTTAGCCTCGATATAGCTCTTTATCTGGGGCACCTCAAAGCCGTAGGGGTCGCAGTATTTGTAGATGTAGAGCACCACCCTGTCAACCCCGAAGTCGTCAATCATCCGCCCCATGTGGCCAAACCTGTCCTCCAGGTATTCTTCGTAGTTACCCGTCATTTCGCGGTAGGTCCGCCCGCACTTTATCTTTCTCAGATAGCGCTCGGCCAGTCCGGCTATAGGGTCAGCGGTAACGTCCACCGAGGCCAGAAACTCCCTGGCTCCGGGGCAGAGGTCGTCAGCCACCACCCAGGCGCCGCTGTCCTCAATAAGCTTGATAAAGGCGATATCGTCCACCTGAGCGCCGATAACCATTATTCGGGCCGGCTTCTGAGCGAAAAGCGCTCCCCTCCCCTTTACCTCATCGATGACCCCGCCCAGCATCTCAATAGACTCCTCCACGGGCAGGCTCATGGCGGCAATCAATACTTTGGTTAGCTCCTCGCCCGAAATCAGGGGTGGAGACGCCTTGCGCAGCTGGTAGAGCTCTTTCACCCTGGCCCGATTCTGGTTATGGAGCTTGATTGCCTCAGCCAGCGCCTGGTCGGAAATCTCTTTGCCGGCAAACTTGGCCAGGCTGGTCCTGAAGGTATTGAGCACTTCCTGGTAGAATTCCAGCGAGGCGTCACCGGTGCCGTGAGGCATATTGATGAAATGGGCGTAGGGTAGGTTCAGGCTATATTTCCAGATATCGTAGGTGCGGCAGATACTATCGCAGGCGTGGGGGACGACCAGACCGTCCAGAAATTCGTATTTGCCCTTAAGCGCCATATCAAAGCAGCTCCGAACCAGAGGGCAGACGATGGTTTCCATCTCGGTATCAGCCTTGGTAATGGGCTCGTTAACATCCCCCTTTATCCGGAACGGTATAAAGCCAGCCGCAGTTATAATCTCAACGGGAGTAAAGGCGCATAAATAGCCTATTATTTGCTTTCCCTGCTTCTTCAACTCTCTGGCCCGACAGCCGTAATCCTGATAATACTTATCTACCGTCGTCAACCCCCCACCGGTAATCTCTCCTGGCATAACAACCACTCCTTTCTGCAAAAGCCTGGATTTAAGGTATTACCTCTTCACTCTTCAAATTAGCAATATCATCCCAGCTATAATCCAGCTCCAATAAAATCTCCTCAGTATGTTGCCCGAGCTCAGGGGCTTCTCTTTTCACTGAGGCTGGGGTCTCATGGAACGCCCACGGGAAGCCCAGCATCTTTATCTTGCCCCAAACCGGGTGGTCAACCGGGACAATATAATCATTAGCCAGAGCCTGCGGGTCTTGAAAAACCTCACTGGCTGACTGAATTGGAGTATGGATTACATTCTCCTTTTTAAAGATCTTCATCCATTCATCTCTGGTTTTAGTAGCAAACTGCTTATCCAGGATAGAGACCAGCTCTTTGCCATTATCATGCCTAGCTTCTATAGTACTAAACTTTGGGTCACGCTCCAGTTCTTCTATTCCCATTGCCTTGCACACGTTGGGCCAGTATCTATCCGGCTGGAGGTGAGCGATGACAATCCACTTATCATCCTTGCACTTATAGTGGTTATAAATCGGGTTACCCGCTTCCGACCTAAGCAATCTGGGGAACTCCTGCCCCAGAACCCCCGGAGCGGCAAAGTTGACACCATGCAAAGCAATCAGGCTACCCATTAACGAGGTATCAACCAGCTGCCCCTTTCCCGTCCTTTCCCGGGCGTAAAGGGCGGCGGTCACCGCCCAAGCGCACATAAGTCCGCCGTGCTCATCACCAATTCCCGGTATCAGGGTTCCCGGCGGACCACCCCTCTCACCGCACATCATCATGGTTCCCGACCTAGCTATCCCGGTATAGTCAAAGGAAAGCTCGTTAGCATCCGGGCCTTTCCTCCCCCAACCTGAGGCATGAGTATAGATAAGCCTTGGATTTCTCTTGAGCAGTGCCTCAGGACCAATGCCCATCCTCTGTGGCGCCTCTATACTCATATTGGTCAAAAAGACATCAGCCCTATCAATCAGCTTTAAGAATATCCCCAGCCCTTTTTCCGTTCTCAGGTCCAGAACGATGCTTCTCTTATTGCGATTATTGCTTTCAAAGTAATAGTTTCGACCTTTCAAACCGGTATCGGCACCGACAATCCTCATCATCCCCCTCCCCGGGTCTCCAGTCTTGGGCTCTACCTTAATTACATCGGCACCCAAATCACCCAGTCTCATTCCAGCCACCGGCCCCTGCTGAAACATGGTTATCTCCACCACCTTAACCCCATCTAAAGGCCCAGCCATAATTCACACCTCCTTTAACAAAAATTAACCAGGTCAAGCTCCCCATTAATAATAACAAGAACCGAAGCCAAATAATAGATGCACCATTATCCCGCATCTGGCTTTACAGTATAGCCTTTTCATCCCTCAACTTGGTAGTATCATCCCAGGTATAACCCAGCTCTAGTAGAATCTCTTCGGTGTGCTGCCCGAATTCAGGGGCTTCCCTTCTCACCGAAGCCGGGGTTTGGTTAAAATCCCAGGGAAAGCCAACCATCTTGGTCCTACCCAAGACCGGGTGGTCGAACCAAGCAACGTAGTCATTGGCTAGAGCCTGGGGGTCATCAACCACCTCTCTGGGCGATTGAATCGGGGTGTATATTATACCCTCTTTCTTAAAAATTCCAAACCATTCCTCCCTGGTCTTGGTAAGACACTGCTTATCCATAATAGCGATAAGCTCTTCGGCATGCTCTCCTCTGGCTTCTATACTATTGAACCTGGGGGCCTTCTCCAGTTCGGGCATACCCAGAGCCCGACAGACATTGGGCCAGTATCTATCCGGCTGGAGGTGAGCCAGGATAAACCACTTGTCATCCTTAGCCCTATAGTGGTTATAGATTGGGTTACCAGCGGCTGACCTATTCTCCCTGGGGAATTCCTGACCCAGGATAGCCGGGGCTGATAAAACCAGACTCAACATACACATTATACTTCCCATCAGGGAGGTATCAACCAATTGCCCCTTGCCTGTCTTCTCCCTGGCGTAGAGAGCGGTACACACCGCCCAGGCACAAACCATCCCACCAAGCTCATCGCCCAGCCCGGGCAGGATCTGGGCGGGAGGGGTACCACGCTCCCCACAAGACATCATAAGTCCTGACCGCCCGATGCCAGTATAATCAAAGGAAAGCCCGTTGGCATCAGGGCCCTTCCTCCCCCAGCCCGAAGCCTGAGCATAGATAAGCCTTGGATTTCTCTTCAGTAGAACCTCAGGGCCAATACCCATCTTTATCGGCGCCTCTATACTCAAATTGGTCAGAAAGACATCAGCCCTATCAATCAGCTTTAAGAATACCTCCATGCCCCTTTCCGTTTTCAGGTCCAGAACGATGCTTCTCTTATTACGATTGTGATTCTCAAAGTAATAATTCCGGCCCTTCAAACCAACCATGGTACCAATAATTCTCATGAATCCCCTGGCAGGGTCTCCAGTTGGAGGTTCCACTTTAATTACATCAGCACCCAAATCACCCAGCTTGGTGCCACAAACCGGCCCCTGCTGAAACATAGTCAGTTCCACCACTTTAACTCCGTCTAAAGGTCCAGGCATGCTACCCCCTCCTTCTGGATATTTTATTGCGCTTAACAAACAAAAATCCCTCCGCTCGGGAGGGTTACTTTCGGATTTCTTCTTATTATCGGCAAAATATTCTTAAATTTTCAATAAACTACCCCCCAAGCGCACCGGGTGCGCCCTGTAAAGGTGAAGTCCGTAAAACCTAGTAAGACAGCACGATTTAACATCATATATCGTACTAACTCTATCATATGAGATATAGTTTGTCAACAATCAAGTTCATTGACAGCTAGCAGACTCCGCTGTAATATAGCCAAGAACAGATGCTAGCCAAAGTAACAACCTGTGCTGTAGTTGGGCTGGAAGGGGCTATTGTTGAGGTTGAGGTAGACATTTCCCCCGGTTTGCCCTCATTCACTATAGTGGGACTGCCCGATGCCGCCGTCCAGGAAGCCAAGGAACGGGTGCGTGCCGCCATCCGCAACTCGGGCTGCACTTTCCCCATGAAGCGCATCGTGGTTAATCTGGCTCCGGCTCATCTTAAAAAAGCAGGTCCGGCTTATGACCTGCCCATCGCTGTCGGTATCCTCCTCAGCTCGGAGCAGGTGTCGGCCGATGTCTCTCAAACCGTCCTCCTCGGCGAACTATCCCTGGATGGCATCCTGCGCCATACCAACGGCATCCTGCCCATGGTGGCCCTGGCCCACCAGGAAAAGCTGTCCGCCGTTATCGTGCCTGAGGTTAACGCTCAAGAGGCGTCAATGATAGACGGCACCAAAATCCTCCCCTTTGCCTCCCTACCCCAGCTACTCAGCTATTTTCGGGGGGAAATACCAGCCCCGGAATACAAAGCGGAACCAGCGGAGGAATATACTCAATCCACCTTACCCCCCACCGACTTGGCCTATATCAAGGGGCAGGAGCATGTCAAGCGAGCCCTGGAGGTGGCGGCAGCTGGCGGGCACAATATAATCATGATGGGACCACCGGGCAGCGGCAAAACATTGCTGGCGCGCTCCCTACCCTCACTACTGCCCCCGATGACCAACAAGGAAGCCCTAGAGGTTACCAAGATATACAGCGTCAGCGGTCTGCTGCCAGCAAATACTCCGCTGCTCAGAGAGCGGCCCTTCCGCTCCCCCCACTATACTATCTCCAATGCCGGGCTGGTGGGCGGCGGACACTGGCCTAAACCGGGTGAAATAAGCCTCAGCCACCGTGGGGTGCTATTCCTAGACGAGCTTCCTGAGTTCGGGCACTCAGTACTGGAAGTCCTGCGCCAGCCCCTGGAAGACAGGGTAATCACCATCAGCCGGGCACAGGGGAGTGTAACCTTCCCGGCCAACTTTATGCTGGTGGGAGCTATGAACCCCTGCCCCTGCGGCTACTACGGTGACCCGTTCAAGCAGTGCACCTGCTCCCCGGGGCTGGTCAGCCGCTACCAGAAGCGTATCAGTGGTCCGTTTATTGACCGGGTTGATATCTTTGTTGAGGTGCCCCATATTGACTACGAGAAGCTGGCCGACGATAAGCTGGGGGAAAAGTCAGAGAAGGTTCAGCAGAGAGTCAAAGACGCCCGCTCAACACAGCGCCAGCGCTTTGACGGGACAATATTAGCCTGCAATGCCGAGATGACACCCACCGAGGTAAGGGAATTCTGCCAGGTAGAGGAATCAGCTCAGAGCCTGCTCAAGACGGCAATGAAGCAGCTTTATCTTTCCGCCCGTGGCTTCCACCGCATCCTCAAAATAGGGCGCACCCTCGCCGACCTGGAGGGTACCGATATCATCAAAACCCACCACATAGCCGAAGCCATCCAGTATCGGCCAAGAAGTTTAGTGTAGTCAGGGAAACAAACACCGCCTCACTTCCCTCCAGAGTAATTATTTTCGCCTCCACCCCGTTTCCTTCACGAAAATAAAAGCCACCAGTCCCAGAAGCCCAAAAGCCGCCCAGAGAAAGAAGGGAAAGCCCGGATTAATGCCGGCCAGGCTGTTGCCAAGGGGAGGAGAAATAAGTGAGCCGACATTAAGAACAGTCTGCGCCAGCCCCATGGCAGTTGCAGCATAGACCACCCCGATCCCCTTTGTCTCGGTGCTCATGGTGAGACAGACGGCCATAAACCCGTCACGAGCCACCCCCACCAATATCATAATAACAAATACCATAGCGTTATGAACTACCGGCAACAGAGCTATGCCCAGGATGGTAACTACCAGTACTGGAAAAAGAACCGCCTTTCTCAAACCAAACCTATTGGATAACAGAGCCAGCGGAATAGCGCCCAGGGTACTGAGCGCATTAAAAGTGGCCACCGTACCGTCAGCACTGGCTGCCGTCCAGCCAATATCACGAAGATAGGTGGGCAAGTAACCGATCACCCCTTGAATACAGGCCGAATAACCTAACAGGGTCAAGCCGATAAACCAGAGAGATTTGATAGGAAATACGCGTGATATCGACTGGCGCAATGGCACCCCGCTTACAGAAACTGCTGACCCAGGCCCAGCAAACTCCCTCACCGTGAAAAGCCAGAGAAAGCTGGCTATGATTGAAATACCACCATACAAGAACAACACGTTCTGCCAGCCACCCAGTAACGGCGATAGTATGGTGGCACTAATCAGTGACCCCACGGTAAACCCAAGTCCCATACCTGTCGCCACCGCGCCATTAGCAATCACCAGTGGTCTTCCGGAAAACCAGGCGGCGTTGGTCTTAAAGACGCTGGCCGGTATAACCCAAATCGCCAGACCCATTAAGAAAGTGAATAATAACAAGCTGGTAAAGTCCCCGGCGATGCCTCTCAGGGCACCAGCCAGTCCCGCCAGGAGACAGGCAATACCAATAACACGTCTTGCCCCATAGCGGTCAGACAGCAACCCGCCGACGAAGACGACTAACAAACCAGACAGAGCAGGTATACCCCAGATAACACCTATTTCCACCAGGCTCAAGCCAAGTTCCTCTGATATTTCCTTGAAAAGGACGGTCATACAAATCTGCTGCATGGCAACAGTAAAGGTGCAAGTTAGTGCTGCCAGGATAAGTACATACCACCGGGAATTGGGTTTGTTACTTTTGCTATTAACCATGCTCACTGCTAAAAAACGTCCTTAAACAACAATCAAACTTTCAGAAAGTAGCCCATTGTTGAGACACTACAGAAAGTGAGGCAAGGCCGGGGGGGCCAACAGGAATCTCGGCGTCACTTTACCTCGTAATTCAGGATTCTGCCTTCTAGGGCATGAATCCGCATAGTGAAGGTGTATTCCGCCGCCGGGGCAAATATCCAGGGTATTTTTAACCCCAAAACCACAGGGCACCACCCACCACCGCCAGAACCAGTCCAACAGACAGAGATATCCAGCCACCTATCTGCCCCGCCCCAACCCTGGGGCGCTGCGGCCAGTGTTCCAGAAACTCCCTAGCATCAGGACGACCGGCAAGAGAACTGTAATATCCCTTCTCTTCACCCTTACCCCAGAAAATCAGGATTATGCCCAGGATGACGAAAATGCCACCTACGCCCATTAGTATAAAATGATCGCTCAGAGGCATGACTTAAACCCCTTAGCTCTATTTAACCTCTACAGTAGCTCCAGCAGCTTCGAGTTTCTGCTTTATGGTAGTCGCCTCTTCTTGATTAATCCCCTCTTTTACCGTCTGAGGAGCACTCTCCACGAAGTCCTTCGCCTCTTTCAGCCCCAGGGTAGTCACTTCCCTCACCGCCCTGATGACGCTGATTTTATTAGCCCCGATTTCTTTGAGAACAACGCTGAACTCCGTCTTCTCCTCAGCCGCTGCTGGAGCTGCAGCCGCCGCTCCACCCGGTGCCGCCGCCGGTGCCGCTACCGCCACCGGAGCGCTAACACCAAACTCAGCCTGTAGCGCCTTGACCAGCTCTGATAGCTCAAGCACATTCATCTTCTTTATACTGGCCATTATCTCCTCAACGACTGCAGAACTCTTGACCTCAGCCTTAGCTTTGGGTTCCTTGGCTGCAGCCTTGGCCTCGGGCTCTTTCGCTTCAGGCTTGGCCTCAGGTTTCTTCGCCTCAGCTTCAGGTTCAGGTTCTTTCGCCTCAGCCTTGGCCTCAGGCTCTTTAGCCTTAGCCTCGGCCTCCTTTACTTCAGCCTCAACTACCGGTTCCTTCACCTCAGCCTTAGCGGCGGGCTTCTTGGCTGTCTTTTTGCCCTTGGCTTCCTCTTGTGGCATCTTATCCTCCCTCCAATTGTTGAATTCTCACTTGTAGCCCAGCTATAACCCCCATCATTGGGGAAGCAAGCTGGCTCGCCAGAGCCGAGATAGGGCCTTGCACCCCACCCACAACCCCGGCTAATAACACCTCTTTCGATGGTAAGGCAGAAAGGGTGGTTACTTCCTCTTTGGTAAGCAACCTGTCAGGTAAAAAGCCCCCCTTGATACTCATGCTGGCTTTTGAGTCCTCAATATAGGTGGCTAAAGCTTTCGCTGGTTCAGTTATATCACCATAGCCAAAAGCAATCGCCACCGGACCATCAAGGAAACCGAGTAGTTCTTCCCTGCCCGACCTCTGGGCGGCAAACCGAGCCAGTGTGTTCTTCACCACCTTATACTCAATTCCCACCTCCCTCAGCCGGCGCCGCAACTGGGTCATCTCGTTAGCTGATTGACCCTGGTAATCGGTCAGAATAGCAACGCTGCACCGAGAAAATAGCCCCTGCAGGCTCTCGATAATCTCTGTCTTCTTTTCCCTGGACATCTCCCTTTACCCCCAATTAACGCTACTAAACATTCGCCTAAAAAAGCAAGTCCTTGCGCCTGCCGCACAAGGACCTACCACTCAAGTCCTTTGTCTCCTCGGCAGGTAGTTCATTAAGCCTTAACGGCACCCGCTTTCACAGGAATATTTAACTTTACTATTTTAACAGTATAACAGATTAAGGCTTGCCAAACAAAGCCACGGTACAATTAAAGAAGCCGCAGACACCCCCCACATTGTGGGTTAAACCCACATCGGCCTTCTTAAGTTGCCTTTCGCCAGCCTTACCCTGCAATTGCTTATAGACTTCATAAATCATCCTCAAACCGCTGGCAGAAAGGGGATGACCAAAACATTTTAGGCCGCCATCGGTATTAACCGGCAACTCTCCCTCCAGGGTAAAGGTGCCAGCTTCAACATCCTCTGGAGCCTTGCCCCTGGGGCTGAACTGCAAATCCTCATAGGTCATAAGCTCGGTAATAGAAAAACAGTCATGCACCACGGCCAGGTCCACCTCATTACGGGGGTCGGTTATCCCCGCCTCTTCATAAGCATGCTCGGCAGCGGTTACCGTCTCCGGGATGGAGATAAAATTATACTCCGGCTGGATTATCGCTTGACCAGCACCATTGGTCAGGGCTAAAGCCCTTACTAAGATGTAGTCTTTTCTCATCTTCTTGGCAATCGCAGGGGTAGTAATAATGGCCGCCGCCGAACCATCGCTCACTCCGCAGGCATCAAACAATCCCAGTGGATATGAAATCATGGGCGCATTCATGGCCTGCTCCACGGTTATCTCCCGACGAAACTGAGCCTTGGGGGACATGGTGCCATTGTGATGGTTCTTAACATCAATCATAGAAAGGATACGCTTGAAGTCTTCGTACTTCCACCCGTAGTGATGCATATATCTGGTCGCCAGCAGAGCAAACTGGCTGGCCGGGGGCAACTCCCATTCCACCATGCTACGGTCAAACGGGTCCAGAATATCCATGCA
This sequence comes from Deltaproteobacteria bacterium, assembly GCA_030606505.1. Lineage (GTDB taxonomy): Bacteria > Chloroflexota > Dehalococcoidia > Dehalococcoidales > BS750m-G39 > JABMRW01. Next base: position 7,354 of record JAUWGI010000004.1, on the reverse strand, counting down.
GAAGCCACCGTAGTGGTCCTTGCACTTTTCCACCCCCACCGCCAGGGCAATATCGCAAACCCCGGAGGCCACGGCATAGCAAGCATTCCGGAAGGTATCGGTGCCCCCAGCGCAGAAGTTCTCCACCCGACTAATGGGTATATACTCCAGCTTTAAGGCATTGGCCAACTGGGTGCCGGTAAAGCCGGTCTCACGGCTACCATACCAAGCCATTTGAATATCCTTAGATTCAATGCCAGCATCCTCAAAAGCCTCGTAACAGGCATCCACCAGCAAATCCTTATGATTCTTATCCCATAGCTCTCCAAACTTGGTACAGCCCATACCCACTATAGCCACTTTATCTTTAATACCTTCCATAGGGTTACCTCCACTTTATTCTATCTATCAGTTAAGTCCTTAACGGTATAGCCTTCCAGAAATAGTTATGAATGCCGTCTTTAACAAATAGCTTTCTAAAGCTCATCTCCACCGGCAGACCACATTGAACCTGCTCCGCCTCGCGGTCGGTCAGATAGCACAGTGTCCTACCCCCGCCGTCAAAATCGATTGCGGCGTTAACCACGGGGCGTTCCAGCACGGGGTAGGTGATATAGTCCATAGAATAGGTGAATATCTTGGCCTTCTTATCCGACAGCCGGTACGGTTCAAACTGGTCTTTGGCGTGACACTTGGTGCAGACCCGCTGCGGCGGATACTGGATGGTGCCACAAACCTGGCACTTAACGCCGTGGAAGCGCAGGTTAGCATCACGCTCCCTCCAGAGAGCCGGGGCGGAGATAAAAGCCACCGTCTCTTTGCGCAGCTCTATCGGCAATATCCCCCGCCAGACAAGGTACTGCTTATAATCATCAATCACCTTCTTTGATTCCAGGTGCCCCTTCATGCCCCGCCGGCCTTTGATTTTCTGTATCTGTTCGGTCACCTGCAGGACGAAGGCATCACTGCCATTACCATAGCTAGCTAGCAGGATGCGGTCACCCGCCTTAGCCTCTTCAAGCGCCGCTACCAGCAGCATCAGGGGAAGGGCGGTACCAGTACTGCCCATATTATTAAAGAAGGGGTCTTGAAGCTGTGTCTTGACATCAAAACCCAATTTCTTGGCTAAATCGGCGCTCCTTCTGGCATCAGGGGTATAGAGAACAACCTTGGCTAAATCTCCGGGTTTCAGGCCGGTCTTCTTCAGCAACCCCGATATCGCCTCACCAACCACCGCCGTATAGCCATGTGTAGTGGTAAACCGGTCCTCCCAGGAGCGAATAAAGGTGTCACCATCAGCCCGCCACACATCCATTATCTCGCTATAGACCGAGTAGCTGGCTTCAATGGTGGCGATAACATTGCTGTCCCCAATGAGGAGGGCACCGGCACCATCACCAAAGTTCTGCTCATAAGGTGAAGTGGGAACCCCCAAACGAGTATCGGCCGCTGTTACCATCACCTTCTTCGCTGAGCCGGCCTTAACCGCGTCAATAGCCGACATGAGAGCAGAAGTCCCCGCCCGCAGGGAATGAGCAAAATCAGCGGTAAAGACATTTTCCTTAAGGTCTGTGGCCATGGCCACAATAGCCGCCCCTGACTTCTCTTTGTAGGGGGAAGTGGTGGTGGCAAAATATAGCCCATCTATCGTCTCCCGGTCAATGCCGGTCAAGCAATCGATAGACGCCGCCGCCGCCATTGTGATGCTATCCTCATCAAAGTTACATATCGCCTTTTCGCCTCTGGCACCTCTAGCTATCGCCTCCCGGCTTAGCCGGTACAGAGGTACATAAGCGCCGTATGAGGTAATACCAACCATGCTTACCCTCCTTGCTAGACTCTTTTAAATTCGTAGGCAATCCTGTTATCAGGTAATTTTGCCGGATTGACCGTCAAATTCATACCAATCTTGATATCCTTCTCCGCGATATCCCGGCTCAAGCGGGCCAGAATCTGGATGCCCTCGTCAAACTCAGCCAGAGCCAGAATATAAGGAGCGTCGTTCTCAAAACCGCTGGGACCGTAATTCACCACAGTATAGCTTTGCAGCTTACCTTTACTCTTAACTTCGAACCACTCTACATCACTTGACAGGCACTTCGGGCAATCCGCCTTGGGTGGAAAGTAGCTACCCCCGCACTTTCGGCATCTGGTTGCCATTACCTTACCTGCCTCCAGTTGGGTTATAAAATCAGCCACTTTGGATTCGGCAGTAAAGCTAACTGTGCCAAAATTCTCAAAGCCCATTCAAGCTACCTCCTCACAATGGTTACATTGCCGTATTGCCCAACGCCACCGATATTGTGCACCAGACCTATTTCCGCACCCTCCACCTGAGCCTCGGTGGCCTCACCCCGGAGCTGGCGGACAATGGTCCTAATCTGTGAACCTCCGGTAGCGCCTATAGGATGTCCCTTAGATAACAAACCGCCGTCGACATTTACCGGCATCTTGCCATCGGCATAGGTCTCTTTATCCTCAATCAACCCCGCCCCCTCCCCAGGCTTGGCAAAGCCCAGGTCCTCATAAGCCAGAATCTCGGAGACGGTAAAACAATCGTGAACCTCAGCCACATCAACATCCTGAGGTTTAATACCGGCCATCTTGTAAGCCTGCCGGGCGGCTTCCTGAGCGCACCGCAGTCCGGTGAGCGATTCCCTGCCGGCCATGCTCATGGTATCAGTGGCCGCCCCCAGACCAGCAATCCAGATGGGGGTTTTGCTTATACCCTTGGCGACATCGCCTCTGGCCAGGATGATACAGGAGGAGCCATCAGCATTAGCGCAGCAATCAAACTTTTTCAGCGGACTGGTTATCACCTCCGAGTTCAAAATATCCTCCAGGCTCAGTTCCTTGCGATAGTTAGCCTTGGGATTGGTTACCCCGTAGTGGGAGTTCTTGACCCGTACCTTAGCCAGCTGCTCCTCGGTAGTCCCGTACTTGGCCATATGAGCCCGGGCATACATGGCATAGCCGGCGGGCATGGTTACCCCAAAGGGTGACTCCCAGATTATATCTCCCCCCCGGCCCATCCTCTCCGCAGCGTCACGGGAGGAGAGCTCGGACATCTTCTGAAAACCGATTACCGCAACCACCTTGTGAAGCCCCGCCTTTATCAGTGACCAAGCCACCCTTAACCCGGTGCTGCTGGAGGAACATACCGTCTCGACATAGAAAGTGGGCTTGGGGGTCAGCTCCAGATACTCCGATATTAAGCCCGAAGGTGAGCGCTGTTTATCATATTCCGGCGCCGAGCAAATAATAGAGGCGTCTATATCATTACCGGTGATATCCAGACCCTCCAGTGCCTCCTTATAAGCCTCAAAACATAACTCCCGGATAGACTCACCGCAGCTACGACTAAAAGCGCTCTGGCCGGCACCGACAATAGCAATATCTTCCATTAAACGTCCCCTTTAGTCTAGGTTATTTTATTATCAACTAGAAGTTAACGATAAGGTTGGTTTCAAGTCAAGGTTCACACCCGGCCCCATAGTAGTGGTTAAAGAAGCGGTTTTTATATACTGACCCTTAGCACCACTGGGCTTAGCCCTGGATATTGCTTCAATCACGGCTGTCAGGTTGTCCATCAACTTATCAGCCTCAAAGCTAACCTTACCCAGCGAAACATGAATGATAGCTGTCCTGTCCAGCTTAAACTCCACCCGCCCCTGGCGGGCTTCGTTGATTGCCCGGGGCAAGTCTTCGGCAGCTACCACCGTCCCCGACTTGGGGTTAGGCATCAGTCCCTTCCTCCCCAGGATTTTCCCCAGCCGGCCTACCTTGCCCATCATATCCGGGGTAGCGATAGTGACATCAAAATCCAGCCATCCCCCCTCAATCTTCTTGATTAAATCATCACCGCCAACGAATTCGGCTCCGGCAGTCTCAGCGTTCCTGGCCGCTTCACCTTGAGAAAAAACCAGAACCCGCACCTTCTTGCCCAAGCCATGAGGTAATAGAGCCACACCGCGCACCTGCTGGGTAGCGTCACGAGGGTCAACACCCATCCGCAGGTGAAGCTCAACCGTCTCATCAAATTTGGTATAAGCCGCCTTCTTGGCCAGCTCGATAGCCTCCATAGGAAGATAGAGCTTGTCCTTATCTACCAGACCTACCGCTTCGTTATATTTCTTACCGTGTTTCGCCACCGTTATTCCACCTCAATACCCATACTTCGGGCGGTGCCCTCAATAATTCGCTCCGCCCCTTCAATATTATCAGCGTTCAAATCCTTAGCCTTAAGCTGGGCTATTTCCCTGAGTTGGGCTCGAGTTATCTTACCCACCTGTTCATGCCCGGTACCGGTGGAGCCCTTTTCTATACCCAGTGCTTTTTTAAGCAAATCGGTAGCCGGTGGCGTTTTGGTAATAAAGGTAAAAGAGCGATCCTCAAATACGGTTATTTCCACCGGAATAATAGAGCCTTCCTGGCTGGCAGTACGCTCGTTGTATTCCTTACAGAAGGCCATAATATTAAGCCCATGCTGTCCCAAGGCAGGGCCCACCGGCGGCGCCGGATTGGCCTTCCCCGCTGGAATCTGTAATTTTATCACTACTTTAACCTTTTTGGCCACTTTGCCTCCCTAAAGCTTCTCCACCTGCAAAAAATCAAGCTCTACCGGTGTCTCCCGCCCGAAAAGGGAAAGGAGCACCTTGACCTTACCCTTATCCACGCTGATTTCATCCACCACCCCAACAAAATCAATAAAGGGACCGCTGGTCACCCGCACACTCTGCCCCTTCCGGAAACCAACCCTAACCCTGGGCGCTTTCGCTTCCATCTGTTTCAGAATTTGATTAACTTCCCCCTCCTCAAGAGGAGTTGGCTTATTACCGCTACCAACGAAACCAGTGACACCAGGGGTATTACGCACTATATTCCAGCTCTGATCGCTCAGCTCCATCTGAACCAGAATATAACCGGGCAGTATCTTCTTATCCACATTGCGCCGCTGCCCATTCTTAACCTCAATCTCCACCTCAGTAGGTATGATTACCTGGGAGATCTCACCCCCGCTGTCCATATACTTGATACGCTGCTCCAGATTCTTCTTAACTCGTTCTTCATACCCGGAGTAGGTATGAACTACAAACCAACTTTTCTGATTCCCTTCCAACGATAACCTCATTCAGGCCAATACTGTCTTAAAAGCCGGGCGTAATTTTCTATCCGCCCAGAAAGAACTTGTCAACCAGGTTGGTAAAAGCATAGTCAAAGGCTCCTAGAATCAGGGCCACTATAATTGCCACAATTAACACCATAAAGGTCAAATAAGCCGCCTCTCGTCTGGTTAGCCAGACTACCTTCTTTAACTCGGCGATGGTTTCACCAATAAAACTAAACCTGGAACGCTTGGTAGTAGTACGATGAGTCATGAAAGAGCCTCACATCCCTCTTCTAGTTGCCTGCCACTATTTTGCCTCCCTATGGAGGGTATGAGTGCGACAACGGGGGCAATACTTCTTCAGTTCCAACCGCTGGGAGTCGTTGCGCCTGTTCTTACTGGTAGTATATGTTCTCTCCCTGCACTCAGTGCAGGCAAGATAGATAATATTCCTGGCTTCAGCCTTCCTCGCCATCTCTACTCGATGATGCGGCTAATGGTACCGGCACCTACCGTTCTACCCCCTTCCCTGATAGCAAAACGCAGACCTTGCTCCATGGCTACCGGATAGATAAGCTTTATCTTCATGTCTATATTATCACCGGGCATAACCATCTCCACCCCTTCCGGCAACTCGATAGTCCCGGTAACATCGGTAGTCCTGATAAAAAACTGGGGTTTATATCCGTTAAAGAAAGGAGTATGCCTACCTCCCTCCTCCTTACTCAAAACATATACCCGAGCCTCAGCGTAGGTATGGGGCTTAATGGTACCGGGGGCAGCTAAAACCTGACCCCGCTCTATCTCCTCCCGGTCTATACCCCGCAGCAGAATGCCGACGGCATCTCCCGGCTCAACATAATCCAGGGTCTTATGGAACATCTCCAGACTGGTAGCCACCGTCTTGCGGGGCTCGTGGTGCAAGCCAACTATCTCAATCTCATCCCCGGCTTTGATCGTTCCTCTCTCAACCCTTCCCGTGGGCACGGTACCCCGCCCCTTGATGCTGAAGACATCCTCCACTGACATCAAGAAGGGCTTGTCTTTAGGCCGCTCCGGGGTCGGAATATAGTCATCAACGGCATCCATCAACTTCCATATAGCACCGCACCACTCACACTCCCGCTTGCCACAGCCGCACTCCAGAACCTTAAGGGCGCTCACTCTAATTATGGGAACCTCGCTGCCCGGGAAGCCATACTTAGGTAGCAATTCCTCCCTCAGTTCCAGCTCGGTCACTTCTAACAGCTCCGGGTCATCCACCAGGTCTACCTTATTAAGAGCGGTCACTATATACGGCACCTCCACCTGATGCGCCAGCAAGAGATGCTCTCTGGTTTGAGGCATCACCCCATCATCAGCCGCCACCACCAATATGGCACCATCCATCTGGGCAGCACCGGTTATCATGTTCTTGATATAATCGGCATGCCCCGGGCAATCAATATGAGCGTAATGACGTTTCTCAGTCTCATACTCAATGTGGGCAATGGCGATAGTCAGTCCCCGTGCCTTCTCCTCAGGCGCATTATCAATAGAGGCAAACTCGCGGTAATCGGCGAATCCCACCTTGGACAACACCAGAGTAATCGCCGCGGTCAAGGTTGTCTTGCCATGGTCAACATGACCGATAGTGCCCACATTGCAATGGGGCTTTGTCCGCTCAAATTTCTTCTTTGCCATTTTTCCCCCCTTTATTTAAGCCCACAACCAGATTCGAACTGGTGACCCCGTTCTTACCAAGAACGTGCTCTACCAACTGAGCTATGTGGGCACCATGCCTGAATACATTTTAAGTCAAGATGGATATAGAGTCAACAAAATATAGTGTTTCTACTTTAGAACGTCATATAAAAGTTAAGTTGATAAAGTAACCATTGATTTTAAGGCAATGCACGGGTGAAAGTCAAGCAGGAGGCAGGGAAGATGGGAAGTCTAGCTGAAAAAGTATATATGGATTTGATGGCAAGAGGCAAGGATATTAAGACTGCTAGGCGTTGGCGTAATTGGACTATGAAGTTTGAGGTTTGCTGTGAGAGTAAGAGCAAATATGACAGGGACGATATCATAAGGTATTTAAGCCACGGTGGAGGGGGTAGGATTCGAACCTACGTAGCCCTTTGGGCGGCAGATTTACAGTCTGCTCCGATTAACCACTCCGGCACCCCTCCCCACATCACCAATAAATCCCAGCCCGAGAGGGGATTCGAACCCACTAACCTACCGATTACAAGTCGGTTGCGCTTCCATTGCGCCACTCGGGCAATA
>JAUWGI010000013.1 GCA_030606505.1 Deltaproteobacteria bacterium | reverse complement strand
GGGTATTAGGTGATGCCGAGACTTGCTGTGGTGACCCGGCACGAAGAGCCGGGTATGAGTTCCAGTTCCAGATCATGGCGGAGCAAAATATTGAAACTTTCAAAAGCCACAACATTAAAGAGATTGTTACCACCTGTCCCCACTGCTATAATACCATTAAGAATTAGTACCCCAGGTACGGCGGCGATTTCAAGGTGGTTCACTATACCCAGCTAATTGCTGATTTAATCAGGCAGGGCAAATTGAAACTTAACCAAGAGCTGAATTCTATACTCACCTATCATGACCCCTGCTATCTAGGCCGTTATAACAACGTATATCAGGAGCCACGCCGGGTATTGCAAGCTATCCCCAAGACAAACTTAAAGGAAATGGAACGCTCGCGAAACAAGAGCCTTTGCTGCGGCGGCGGCGGTGGACTCATGTGGATAGAAGAACAGCCCGGTACAACAAAGATTAATCAAATGCGTCTTGAAGACGTTCTCAAGACTGGGGCTGATACTGTAGTGACTGCCTGCCCTTATTGTTTACAAATGTTCGAGGAGAGCATCGAACATAAAGATATTAAGGACTCGTTAAAGGCAAGAGACCTTGTTGAACTAGTTGAAGAAGCCATGAAGCAGCCTTAACTAGGAGAGGAGTAGTATGAATATTATCGTCTGTGTTAAACAAGTACTTGACCCCGAGATACCACCGGCCAAATTCAAGATTGACCCCGAGGCGAAACAGGTTATCCCTCCCCCCGGGGTGCCGCCTGTTATAAGCTTATTTGATGAACGAGCCGTCGAGGCAGCATGCCGGCTCAAAGATAAACAAGGCGGCACAATAACCGTGATAAGCCTGGGGCCAGAGAAAGCTTCTGAAGTTGTAAAGCACGCCATAGCTATGGGTGCCGACGAAGGGTATGTTCTCCAGGATGAAGCCTTCGAAAACCTGGATAGCTTTGGTATTGCTTACGTCCTGGGGAAAGCTATCCAGAAGATTGGCGGGTATGACCTGGTTCTGTGTGGCCGACAGTCGGCTGACTGGGGCAATAGTCAGGTTGGCTCTATTCTGGCCGAAATACTTGGCATCCCGGTAATCACCCTCGCCGGTGATATCGAGGCAGTGGACAAGAAGCTTAGGGTAAAGAGGATAGTGAGGGATGGCTATGAAGTACTGGAAGCTCCTATGCCAAGCCTGGTTACCGTCAGCAATGAGATTGGCTTACCTCGTCTTCCGGCTGGAGTGCGCATCATGATTGCCGCCCGCAAGCAGGTTCCGGTCTGGAAGGCGCAGGATATTGGGGCTGAGTCCTCGCAGTTGGACAAGGCTAACGCCCATACCGAGGTCACCAGTCTCTCTGTGCCGACCCGAAAGACCGAATGTGAAATAGTTACCGGGGATACTCCCGGCCAGGCGGCGGAAAATCTGGCGGCCAAGCTGGCCGAGCTGCTATGAGTATGGATGAACGGAGGATATTCTAATGGATAATAAAGGTGTTTTAGTTTGTGGTGAGATCGCTGAAGGGAAACTAGCGCCAATCACTATAGAACTCCTTGGAGTCGGAAGAAAGCTCGCCGATGAACTGGGCGAGGAATTAAGTGCCCTATTGATGGGTAGCAAAACAGGTGGCCTGGGTCAGGAGGCAATCGCCTATGGGGCTGACAAAGTCTATGTTGCTGAAGACAGTCTCCTGGATAATTATAACTCCGATGCCTACACTCAGGTAGCGGCTAACCTCTGCCTGAAAGTGCTTCCTTCTATTATGCTTCTCGGCCATACTGACGTCGGTTGTGATTTAGCTCCGCGACTAAATGGCCGCTTAGGTGGTGGGCTGGCTATGGATTGCCTGGCGTTATCCGTTGACCCGGCGACCAAGCTCCTGGTCTCGACTAGGCCTGTCTTTGGTGGTAACGCCCACGCCGGAATGATATCAAAGTCTGCCCGCCCTCAGATGGCCACTCTAAGACTGAAAATAGTGCCGCCAGCAGAGCGCAATGACTCTCGGCAAGGTGAGGTTATTCCTGTAGAAGGTAAGATCGACCCTTCGGCGCTTAAAGTCAAGGTTGTCGACCGGATAAAAGAGGAGGTGGAAGGGGTGAAGCTGGAAGACGCCGAGGTAGTCGTTAGCGGTGGGCGTGGCATAGGCAGTGCTCAAAACTTCGAGATGCTCTGGGAGCTAGCTCGCGTTCTGGGTGGCACTGTTGGTGCTACTAGGCCTGCCTGTGACGATGGTTGGGCGCCGATGACGCTCCAGGTGGGCCAGACCGGAAAGGTGGTCAGCCCTAAACTATACATAGCCGTAGCTCTCTCTGGCGCCATACAGCATATCGCTGGCTGTTTGGGATCAAAATACATTGTGGCTATAAATAAGGATAATGAGGCTAATATCTTCAGCGTAGCCCACTTCGGTATCGTCGCGGATCATAAAGAAATCTTACCTGCTCTGACCGCGAAATTCAAGGAGCTACTATCAGCATAAGCCGCGGATTTGCCAGAACCCTGGAATGTTCCGCATAGATATCCAGGCCCCTCTCTGCCTCAAAACCCCGCTTATTTATTCTAATAATCTCTCATGCTGGAGGTTATTGCTCTTCCATTTTTTACTTTTTACTACCCACCATTTTTTACCACCTACCATGGTAATCATACTCATTGACTATGACCAAGGTACCGGGACTAAATAATCCCCCTAACCGTACCTTTGGGTGATGCCAAATTCGCCATAAGGCGAACATAATTGACACGGCTTGGACATAGTCACACAGATAGTCAGAGGGGTGATGGAACGATGACAGTGAACATGAGGGGCCAAACCTATTATAGAACCGCCGAGGTATGTTCCCTGGCCGGCATAAGCCGGTCGACACTATTCCGGTGGTTAAGGAGAGGTATCCTCGATGACGTATCCCACCGGGACAGGCGTGGCTGGAGGTTGTTCACTGACCACGATATCGGCCGCATCACCGACGAATCTAACAAGGTCAAATGAGGGGGATAGGGTAGGTACATGAGAGCAGCGGAAATCAAGCAATCCATCAAAAAACGGGCCAAGGCCCAGGATGAACTCCAGGACGAAAGGAACAAACTGCAATCGGTAGTAGATTCCCTAGAATACGGCCTCACCATACAGGATAAAGACTATAACATTATCTACCAGAATAAGCCGTCGCAGAAACCTTTTGGCGCCCACCTGGGGGAGAAATGCTACCGGATTTACGCAGGTGTAGAAAAGGTGTGCGATGGATGCCCGGTAGAACAAGCGTTTAAGGACGGCAAGTCTCACACTGTAGAGAGGAAGCGGGTAATGCCTTCGGGGGAGGTTATCTTCTGGGAAAATACGGCCAATCCCATTAGAGACTCCCGGGGAAATATTGTTTCCTGTCTTGAGATAACCAGGGATATCACCGAGCGCAAAAAGGCGGAGGAGGCACTGGCCGATGAAGCCACCCGGCGGCGCATCCTGATCAACCAGTCCCTGGACGGAATCGTTGTCCTTGATGAGAACTCCAAAGTGTATGAGGCAAACCAGCGGTTTGCCGAGATGCTTGGATATACTCCTGAGGAAGTCCGTGAGCTCCACACCTGGGATTGGGATACCCAGTGGTCACGCGAGCAACTGCTTGAGATGGGACGCAAAGTTGACGAGGCCGGTTTCCACCTGGAGACTTATCACCGTCGCAAGGACGGTACCACCATTGACGTTGAAATCAGCGTCAACGGGGCCGTGTGCTCGGGGCAGAAGCTGATTTTCTGCGTGTGCCGGGACATCACCGAGCGCCGACAGACGGAAGAGAAAATCCAGCAGCAAAACGAATTCTTAAATAACATACTGGACGCTCTAACTCATCCCTTCTACGTCTTAGACGCCAATGATTACACCATAAAGATGGGCAATCTAGCCACCAAAGCGGGCAATCTATCAGAAAACCCCACCTGTCATGCCCTCACCCACAAGAGCGACCAACCGTGCCGGGGTGCCGACCATGTTTGCCCGCTGGAAGAAGTAAAGAAAACTAAAAAACCGGTAGTGGTGGAGCATATTCATTACGACGAAGACGGCAATGCCAGAAACATTGAGGTTTACGGCTACCCCATTTTCGATGCCGAAGGCAACGTCGTCCAGATGATAGAGTACTCTCTGGACATCACCGAGCGCAAGCGGGCGGAAGAGGCGCTGCGGGAGAGTGAGGAATTTCGCTCCAGCCTGCTGGCTAACTCCCCCAACCCCATAGGCGTTATTAACCCCGATAGCTCATTAAGATACGTAAACCCGGCGCTGGAGAAGCTCACCGGCTTCCCGGCGGCGGAGCTTATCGGCAAGAAAGCCCCCTACCCCTACTGGACGCAGGAAACGCTCAAGAAAACCGTCATGGGCTTCAGGAAAGCCATGCGCCAGGGAGACCAGAGAGCCGAAGAGCTTTTCCAGAAGAAGAACGGCGAGCGCTTCTGGGTCAAGATAACCTCGATACCGGTGATGAATGACGGCGAGTTTAAATACCTGCTGACGAACTGGGTTGACATCACCAAGCGCAAGCAGGTAGAGGAAGCACTGCGGCAGTCTGAAAAGAAATACAAAAACATGGTGGAAGCCACCAGCGATATGATATGGGAAGCCGATGCAAAGGGAGTGTTTACCTTCGTCAGCCCCAGGATTAAGGACCTTCTGGGGTACGAGGCTAACGAAGTAATAGGCAAAATAAGGACGCTTGACCTCATACCAAAAGCGGAAGCCCGGGAGTGGCTTAAACGCTTCAAAGAAATCAATGCCAAGCGGGAGCCGTTCTTCGGTTTTGAAATTACCAATCTCCATAAAAATGGCACTCCCGTCTTATTTGAAATCAGCGGCATTCCTACCTTCGATAGTGACGGCAATTTCAAGGGGTATGTCGGCATAAACAAAAACATCACCGAACGGAAGCGAATGGAGGAACAGCTCATGCTCACCGACCGCCTGGCCTCCATCGGCGAGCTCGCTTCCGGCATCGCCCATGAGCTCAACAACCCGCTGACCAGTGTCATCGGCTTCTCGCAGTTACTCCTGGAGGAAGATATCCCCCAAAATCTCAAGGAAGATGTAGGCACTATTTACAGCGAAGCTCAGCGTGCCTCGGCTATAGTCAAGAACCTGCTCACCTTTGCCCGCAAGCATGCCCCGATGAGGCAGTTAAGCCAGGTCAATAACATACTGGAAGACGTGCTGAAACTGCGTGCCTATGAGCAAAAGGTAAACAATATTGAGCTGGAAAAGAGGTTTGCCACCGACCTCCCCGAAATCATGGTCGACTACTTCCAGATGCAGCAGGTATTCCTCAACCTCATCGTCAATGCGGAATCGGCCATGCTGGAAGCCAACGGCAGAGGCAAAATGGTCATCACCACCGGCAGGCACAACCATACCGTCAAGGTTACTATCACCGATAACGGCCCGGGGATTGCCAAAGAAAACTTAAGGCGCGTCTTTGACCCCTTCTTCACCACCAAAGAGGTAGGCAAGGGGACGGGCTTAGGCTTGAGCATATGCCACGGGATAGTAGCCGGGCACGGCGGCAGAATATACGCTGAAGGCACAGTCAACGAGGGAGCTGCTTTTGTGGTGGAGCTACCCCTTGACGGTAACTCAGGCGCAAGGAGGGAAAGGCATGGTAAAAGGTAACGGCCAGCAGCAAAGGAGTCTGGTAGTAGAAGACGAACCGTCTATAGCCAGGATGTGCGTCAGGGCACTGGGGACGGAAGGCTTCGAGGTGGATGTAGCTGTCGACGGTAAAGCGGCTCAAGCTCGACTCTCCGGGAAGGGGAATAAGTACGACCTGTGCCTCATTGACATCAGGACGCCGGGGATGAACGGCATTGAGCTCTACCAGTATTTGAAAGAAATTGGCTCCGAGGTGATAGACCGGGTGATATTCACCACCGGAGACGTAATCAACGACGAAATTAAAGCCTTCCTGGATGAAACCGGCCGGCCGTTTCTGCCCAAGCCGTTCACCCTTGACGAGTTAAGGTCTGTAATAAAGATAGCCTCAGCTTCTGCCTCACCGTAAAAGGTTAGAAAAGTGGAAAAGCAAGAGAAAATACTGATTGTTGACGACGAGATGGGAATCCGGAGGCTGCTACACCATAAGCTCTCCAGAGCCGGCTACACCTGTGACGAGGCGGAAAACGCCGACCGGGCGCTGGAGAAGATGCAAGCCAGTCCGGCCGAGCTGCTGATTCTTGATATCAAGATGCCGGGCAAATCAGGCGTAGAACTGCTGCCGGTGATAAAGACCAAGTACGCCGACACGGCAGTGATTATGGCTACGGCCGTTACCGAGGCCAGCAACGCCATCAACTGCATGAAAGAAGGAGCAGACGACTATATCTGCAAACCCTTCAATCTGGAAGAGGTAGTCATCAGTGTGGATAAAGCCCTGGAGAAAAGAAGGCTGGAGCTCGAAATCAGGGAGTATCAGCAACGCCTCCAGCAAAAGGTAGATGAGCAGACGGTAGAAATCCGCCGGCTCTTTCTCGGCGCCATCGAGGCGCTGGTATTCGCCCTGGAAGCCAAAGACAAGTACACGGCGGGGCACTCCCGGCGGGTGACCAAGCTCGCCCTGGCCATTGGCAAACAGCTCGGCCTACCCAAGGATGAAATTGAAGACCTGCGCTGGGGCAGCCTGCTGCACGATGTGGGCAAGATTGCCGTCGACCAGTCCATTCAGAACAAGCCGACCAAACTTACCGCCGCCGAGTACGAACATATTATGATTCACACCCAGATTGGAGCCGGTATCGTAAAACCGGTGGTCAACGACAGGGTCGTCGCCATGATTTTGCACCACCACGACCGCTACGATGGCGCCGGGCTCAATCAGACGGTATCCGGAGAAGACATACCCCTGGGAGCCAGGATTATGGCCGCAGCCGATGCCTTTGACGCCATGACCTCGGACCGCCCCTACCGCCCGGCAATACCGGTGGAGGAAGCCCTGGGGGAAATCAAGCGGTGCGCAGACACCCAGTTCGACCCGGTGGTGGTCCGCGCCTTCCTCAAGATAAGTAACTCTTTACCGGTGATTAAGAACGGCCAGGCTGCAGCCGGCACACCCCTGAAGACGAATAAAGTAAGGTAAGAAAAACATGGGCCGGAAAATAACCAACCAAAAAACGGGCCTGAAAAAAAACAACCGGAACACACGCCCGGGCAAAGGCAGCCAAAACACGAGCCCCAACGATAAAAGGAAGATACTGATTGTCGACGACGAGCCCAACGTCAGAAAGCTGCTGTGCACCCTGCTCAAGAAAAATTTTACCGTTCTTGAAGCCGAAGATGGAAGACAAGCCGTAGACGTGGCGTGTGCGGAAAAACCGGACCTTATCCTGATGGACATCATGATGCCCAAAATGGACGGATACACCAGCTGCTACGCGCTGAAGAGTGAGCCGGCCACCAGGTCAATTCCCATCATCATGCTCACCGCCATAGACCTCAAACTCAACCTGCAACTCAGCAAGGAAATAGGCGCCGACGGTTATATCACCAAACCCTTCAACTCACGGGATTTACTCGATAACATCGCCCACTACCTGGCCCCCGCTTAGATTTCTCCCCCAACAAAAAAGGGGCGAATCCTTCGCCCCAAGTCAGCACACCAGCCTGATTAATCTCTATCCCCCGGACTTCTCCAGCTTAGCCATCATTATCTTGGCCTGGTCGGCCGCTTCCTGAGCCCCCTCGATAATACCCTGTGCCTTCTCGTGGGCGGCAGCAATAAGCCTACTGGAATCCTCAAGCGCCTTCTTGGCCGTACCCCTGGCCTCGGAGGTAATCTGCTCCGCCATTCGCTTAGCCTCAGCCATAATCTCAGCCGCCTCCCACTCCGCCTGCCGCTTCTTATCAGTCATCTGCTTGGCCGCCTCCATCTCCCCCTTCTTCCTCGCCTTCTCTATAGTCTCGCCGGTCTCCCGGTCCACCTTCTGTTTAGCCTCAGTTACAATTTGGCCCCACCTCTCCTCAGCCTCCTTCTTGCCCACCTCCCGGGCGCTCTTAAGAATCATCTGGGCTTCCTTCTGGGCCGCCTGCCTGGCCTCATTAATCTCCTTTTCGGTCTGCTTTTTCAATTCAGCAACAGCCTTAGCTGATTCCTGGGCTTCCCGTTTAGCCGCCTCGGTCACCTTAATGGCTTCCTGCTCGGCTTCCTTCCTCGCCTCGGCCACCATCCCGGCAGCCTCCGCCTCGGCCGTCTCTTTAGCTCTTTCCACCATATCGGATGCTTCCTGCCTGGCCTGCTCCACAATGCGCTCCACCTCCACCCGCCGCTCCTCCTCAGCCTGTTTCCTCCCCTTGGCCTCGGCCTCGCTGGCCATCTGCGCCGCCAGTACCTCGGCATCGGCAATAATGCCGGCCGCCTCCTTCTCCGCCTTCTTCCTGGCCGCATCCTCGAACTCGGCTATAGCTTCCTCAGCCTTACTCCGCGACTCGGCGACCAGCCGGGCTATCTCCTCCTCCGCCTTGGCCTGGACCCCGCTGGTAATCTGTTCCACCTTGGCTTCGGCCTCGAGGATAATCCGCTCCGCTTTCTCCCGGGCGCCGGCGATAATATAAGCCGCCTCCTGCTCCGCCCCCTCTTTTACCCTCCTGAACTCGGTCTCAATAGCCTCGGTGAGCCTCTGCTTGTGCTCGGCAATGACACCATTGCCCCTTTCAGTCCCCTGCCTGACCTCACTGCTCACTTCTTCCATATCACTCACCTGCCTCCCCGGCCCTTATTAAATACCGGCCAGTTTCACATCTTCGGATTTGAGTTTAGTCCCTATCGGCACAATTGTCAACAGAAATTTACCTACTTAACACCCGTGGCGCAAAGCCAGCCCCGGCCGTCTTTAAGCCGGAACTGTACTTCAGAAAAGCCAGCAACAGCGAGCATGGACACCATCTCGGAACCGGCGTAGAGCGGAAAACACATCTTCTGCGCCATGACGGCGTATTTCTGGTGGTTATCCATCTCCTTACTCCCGGCGGTGGTAATGGCCCCCAGCCCCCGGTCTTTTAAGACACGGCGCACTTCCTTCAGCCCGGCCACCGGCTCCGGCCAGTAGTTAAAAGACTCAACGGCGCAGGCCCTATCAAACGATGCGTCCTCAAAAGGCAGATTGGAGACATTACCCCCCTTTACGGCCACCCGCCCGGCGCTGATGGCGGCGGCGTTATGTTTCAGCGCCTGCTGCACCATTACTTCCGAATAATCGACGCCGGCAACAAAGCCGCCGGTAGCGATTCTGGCCATATCTCTGATAGTCATACCGCCGCCACAGCCGATATCCAGTACGGAATCATGCGGCTGAATATCCATCAGTTCAATTGTCCAGCGGCTCAAGGGCTGATGCCTCCAGTTCATCAGGGGACCCATCAACTGACCGAGCCAGCCACTGGGCTTACGGCACTGGGCACCGAATATTTTCGTTAACGGCATAAACTTATTCACCGGGGGGGATTTTTTATTATTGACGAACAGGGGCACTACCAGACAGGTTAACAAAATAGCCGGCTTAAGTAAAGAAAGAATAACCTTCAAAAAAGGAAAAATTGAGCTACAAACCTATTGACATCAAGGCAAGAATAGTCTATCGTCTTCTTAATCAAGAAGGAGGTCAGCCGATGCAAGCCTACTGTGTAAAGTGCCGATCCAAGAGGGAGATGAAGGACACCAAGAGCATTACCATGAAGAATGGTAAGCCGGCAACCCAGGGTGTGTGCCCGGTATGTGGGACCAAGATGTTCCGCATCGGTAAGTAATCAAACCAGCTTTAAGATCTCTTTTCGCCCGGTAGCTAGACTTCAACAGCGCTTCAGCGCTGGGGTGGTGGTGTGTTTTTGCCCCAGCCAGCCAGGTTGCTAGTTACCAGGCACGTCAACCCATAGATCAAGGACGTGGTAGGGTATATTTTCGTTTCCCTTATAGAGCCGGAACTCAACCTTCTGCTCCTCCCCCACCCCCAGAGGAGCAAAACTCACCTTCTGCTCCCACTCCTCCTCACCCGCCAGGGTAATCGTGGCCACTCCCCCCACCTCATCCTCCCCCATAAGTACCCTGATACTGTAGTCAGCTACTGCCTGCTCATGATTTACTATCCCCAGGGTAACCGTTGCCTCCTCCCCTAAACTAAGCACATCGGGGTAATTCTCGGCTCTTCCCTCAGGACCGAGCATATAAAACTCGGTAAATGTCTGCCCCACCTCAGGCGGCCGGGCCACATAGACCAGCACGCCCATAGCCCCGATAATAACAACCACCAGCAAAACCAGGAGGGCTCTATCCAAAAGGTGATGGCCGCCCCAAAATTGGGACAACCGTAAACGGAACCGGGGCTCAAAACGCTCCTCCGGGGGAAGCCGGCGCCGGCGGTACCAGGCGACGGCCGCAGCCACGATAATAAAAGCCAGGAGAGAAAACAGCATCGAATAAAGGTTGATACCCCAGCGGGTATAGTTAAAGAAAACGCCTGCCAGCGGCACCACCACAATGCTAAGGCCAAAGCTCAACGCCAGGCGCTGGACGATATCAAGGTCATCACGTTTGGTAAAGATGGCTGCCACCAGCGTATAGCCGGGAGAGAAAAGGGCAAAGATTAGCCCCAGGACGAGGCTCACCGGGCTCCCCCCCCAAAAAAACGGCCCGGGGCCCTAAAACCCGAGAAGAAACCACCACGCC
>JAUWGI010000095.1 GCA_030606505.1 Deltaproteobacteria bacterium | reverse complement strand
AGTTACCACCTTCCGCTCTTTGGCCGAAGGCAGGTAGTCATGTATAGCGTTAAGAAACAGCTTGAAGCCGATGTTTTTCAGCGCCGAGCCGGTAAAGATAGGTATCACCTTGCCGCTTACCACCGCCTGCCGCAGGCCGCTGCCCAGCTCCTCCTGGCTTAGCTCGCCGCCTTCCAGGTACTTCTCGATGAGCTTATCGTCGGCCTCGGCGGCCGCTTCTATCAGCTTCTCCCTGTAAGATTCGGCTTGCTTTTCAAGCGATTCGGGTAGCTCGGCTTCTTTAGCCTCGGTGCCGGTGTAGGCTTTCATGGTCAGCAGGTCAACCACGCCCTCGAATTTATCCTGGGCGCCTATGGGCAGCTGCACCGGCAGGCACCTGGGGCCGAACTTGGCCTGTATCTGCCCCACCGTCTTATTGAAGTCGGCGTTCTCCCGGTCCATCTTGTTGATAAAGATAAGGCGGGGCAGTTCCGCCTGCTCGCAGTAGCCCCAGGCCTGTTCGGTACCCACCTCGACCCCGGAGGCGGCGCAGACCATAATTACCGCCCCCTCGGCTACCCGCATGCCCGCCTTGACCTCGCCGACGAAGTCGGCGTAGCCGGGGGTATCCAGGAGGTTAATCTTGGTATCTTTCCACTGGCAGGGGAGAATGGACAGGTTTATGCTTATCTGGCGCTTTACCTCATCGGGCTCGTAGTCCGAGGTGGTGGTTCCGTCATCACTCTTGCCCAGGCGCTTGATGGCTCCGGCGGTAAACAGCATGGCCTCGGCGGCCGAGGTCTTACCGGCGCCGCTGTGTGACAGCAGAACGGTGTTGCGTATATTCTCCGGTCCCTGTTTTTGCATGTGGGCACCTGCTCTCTATCTGAATCCAGTAATCCAACAAGCCATTATACTCGGACTATTATACTCGGAGGTTGATGCTAGGGCAAGTTCAGTTTTATTTAAGGTAACCCTATCCCCTGTATCCCCTTCCCCTTGTTAAGGGGAAGGGGAAGATTATTTTAGAAGAGGGGCTTTGCCTCTCTTAGACTCTCTCATTCCCCACCCCACCGTTTTGAGCGAATCTTCTATTCCCAGCCAGCCTGCTCTCGGAGGCTTTGCCCCCAATCTCCTTGGGTGGAGGGGCAGAAAGTTTTAGAAGCGCAGCTTATGAGGGTGGGTGGGTGGGAAATAAAACTATTGCAGAACAGGGGGCTGGAGGACTAACGAGCACGCCGCCGTTTTCTTTTTCTAAACAGTGAGGGGAGTATCCACAACAGGAAAATTATGCCGAAGAAGGAATAGCGGGTGGGGAAAGCGCCCCCGCCCCCGCCGCCTCCGCCCTGGGCCACGGCGGTCAAGGGTGGTGCCGTCGGTTCGGCAGTAACTATCTCTTCCTCGGTGATTTCATAGGCCGCCAGCTCGACATCGAGAAACTCCTTGGCGCTCCAGCCCAGCGGGTTATTCCTGCCGGTAGCCTCAGCCCAGACCCAGCCCGGCTCACCCTCTAGCTCAAATAGTACCGATGCCTTGGTGTAGTCAGGGAGGTAGATAACAGCCGCGGTATGGCTCTCGCCGATGACTATCGCCGAGCGGTAGCCCGCCCCCTTATAGATAACCGCCAGCAGCACGGTGCTATCTTCACAGTCGCCATAGCCAGCCCCGCCCCCCTCAATGATGGCTGCCAGCTCGTCGGCATTCTGGGCGAACTCCTCGTGGTCGAACTGGTCAATATCGGGGGTATATCTTACCCGGTCCCGCACGAAGCTGAATATCGCCTCCGCCCTGCGGATGCGGTCGGGGTACTCGTCGGCGAACTGCTCCCCCAGGTGGTAGGCTGTAGCTGCGTTCTCCACCAGGCTCTCGAAGGCTATCACCGGGCGGAAGGTGGCCTCAGTTAGCTGGTAAAAGCCGTCTTCGCCGAAGGCCCGGGTGCGGCATACCTCCCAGTCGTCGAAGACATCGCCGTTTTTCTCGTCAAAACCCTGGGACGGGGACGCCCAGGCATAGCCGGCGGTTAGCAGACCGGCCACTAAAATCAGGCCGATTATAATCGCAATCTTTCTCATAGCGGTCCCGTCAGGGCGGCGTGGAGGATTAAGCCGAAGAAGACCAGGTAGCCGAAGACATGTATCCCCACCGCCACCGGGCTTCCCTTGATGCTGGCGAAGGGTATCTTGGGCGTCAGCTTATCCATGATGTAGAACAGGGCTACCCCGATGAGCAGGCTCACCACGAAGCTTATGGCTAATAGCCCCCAGGTCCTGAAATCAAAGATGTACAATACTATGGGGGTGGTGACGGCGGTGAGTGCCGTAATGGCGCCGTGGAGAACCAGGCCGATGAGGATAAAGAAGCCGCCGATGAACAGTCCGGTGGCCACCGGGTCCTCCCCGATGCGCTCGCGGTGGGGGATGTGGGGGGTGAGAGCATCCAGCGCCCGCACGCCGAGGAGGGCCAGGATTGCCGAGACTAAAGCCAGCACCACCACTTTAGCCAGCCATATCAGCACGATTACCCAGAAGGGAGCGACCAGACCAAGCTCGTTCATAGTGTTTCCTCCTTATGATTAATAGCCTACCAGTAGTGGCGTGAGGTAGGTCTCGATAGCCGCCGCCGGCAGCATTAAAGCCACGGCCAGGGCCAGATACCTCAGGTTCTGCCGAAGGCTGGGCAGAAACAGCCCGCGCTTCTCCTTTTTGAACAGGGCGATTACCGCCATAATGCCGATGCTGAGAGCCGCCGCCTCACCGATGAACAGGGCGGATAGCTCGATAACGCCGTGGGGCAAAAGTCCGGCCAGGACAAAGCCCAGGGACTCCTGCTCCATTACTATAGTTGACACCAGCCCCACAATCCAGCCGTTGAGAAGCAGCGTGGCAACAGGTATTATAGCGAAAATCGGGCTGAAGATGAAGCTGAAAAGCAGGGCTACAACGTTCTTGAGAAAGATAAATATAAACATGGAGAAGGTAAACGGAGCCAGGATTCCGCCCAGCTCTTCCAGGCCGATAAGCTCATCGGAAAGCAGGCTGGCGATATTAAGCGGGTCGGCCAGACCGAAGGCAATGCCAACGCCGAATAAAGCGATGGCGATAATAATCCACCATCTATATCTCATACCAGCTTAGCCTTACTTACCGCCAAACTTATCGTAAAAAACGATTTCGGCCAGCTCTTTCCTCGGCCTGGGATTGGGCTCTTCATCGGGGTAGCCCAGCGGTGTCATGGCGACGACGGCGTAGCCCTCCGGCACCCCCATGATTTCAGCTGCCTTAACAGCGTCGAAGGCGCCGATATGCACCGTGCCCAGACCCAGTCCGTGGGCGGCCAGCGTCAGGTTCTGCATGGCTAGGGCCACATCATACATATACCAGTCGCCCTTATCGGTCACCGGCTTCTTTGGCTCTTTAATATAATAGCCCGCCTTTCTCATCTCGGCGCAAACGACAATGGCTATCGGGGTGACCCTCATCGCCTCGGCGCCCCGATTGGGTTTGCCTTGGGTCACCTCAATTGCGGTATCGGCCAGCTTGTTTCTTGTCTGGCTGTCCCGCACCACGATAAACCGCCAGCACTGGGTGTTAGCCCAGGATGGCGCCTGGCGGGCGGCCTCCAGGATAGTATTCAGGGTCTTATCGCCCACCGCCCTGGACGTATATTTGCGGATGCTTCTCCTGCCCTTTATTGCTTCCATCAATTCCATCTC
>JAUWGI010000106.1 GCA_030606505.1 Deltaproteobacteria bacterium | reverse complement strand
GGCGATAACGATAAGACAGAAGTAGGCTTGCCCGATGACCGCCCCGAGCATTATCAGGAAAAGTCTTATATCACGTGAGGCCAGGGACTTGAATCCTTTATCAAATAGATGCCGGTGATTCGGGCTGATGCGCGCTCTGGTATAGCTGATGCAAATGGTACCGGTGATAGCTAGAAGGCCGGCCAGCCAGATGCCAGAATATGTCTCATGGGCCAGAGACCATAAGGTTAGCCCCAGCACTATCAGGATATCGGCATACCGGTCGAGTACGGAGTCCAGAAAACCGCCGAACTCCGAGGTCATGCCTTTGAGCCGGGCCAGGCTTCCATCCACGCCATCAACGATAGATGATAGCTGGACCAAAATGCCGGCTATTATGTTGTGGCCAAGAATGAAGCTGACAAAAGACAGCAGGGCGATGCCGAATGCTGCCCATGTCGTCTGATTGGGCGTTACTCTTGTCTTTGCCAGTAGCCTTGCCATCGGCTCTGACATTTTCCTGTTAACGTGTTTGGAGATAAAGCCATCGTATACGGTGTCCATTCACTCTTCCTATGCGGTGACACGCTTCAGGTCTTCCTTAGTATCTACATCTGCCCAGAAGCAGCCGCTAACATCACAGGTATCAAAATGATGCCCCCGGCTGACTAATAAGCGGATAACATCACTGATTTCAACGTCAGTGCCAAGCCTGGGGAAGAGTTCGTCTATAGCATCCAGGAACTTCTCGGTGAGCAAAAACACGCCGGTATCAAGACCATCCCAGCAAGCCAACTCCTTGCCGATGTGCGTAATGTAGCCAGAGCTATCCACAACAACCTTAGTTGCTTCAGCAAAATCAAGCCAGTCTGCTGGGGCAAAGTCAACACACAGGGTCTCGGCAATGGGAGACCATTGTAAGAGGTGAGAAACGATTCCCGGTTCAATCATGTGGTCACCCATGCAAAGAACAAAGGGCTCCCCTGCTGCCCAAGCCCTGGCTTTGCTTACCGAGACAGCGTTCCCACCGAGATAATCAGGGTTGTAGACATACTGCAGCCTTACACCAAAGCCGTCGCCATTGCCCAGCGCCTCTATTACACTATCTCCTAAGTAACCAACTACTATGGCGATGTCACTAACTCCTGCTGCCGCCATCGCCTCAATGGGGTACCAGATTAACGGTTTGCCCTGCACTGGCAGCAGCACCTTTGGACGGATGGCAGTCAGAGAGCCCAGACGGTCACCATCACCAGCCGCCAGAATAATACCTCTATTAACTTTCCTGTTGAGCATCACGACACGCTACCTTTCCATGAACGAAGATACTGTAGAGCCAGTCCTGTGGTCCAGGGGGCTGGGAATTCACCATCGCCGAAGAGTGGGCTAGTCAGTCAATAGAATAGCTAATACGGGGTGGCTTGTCAACTGGGCGACCAGGAATCTTTTTGACTAATTGCAGTGCCACTTTGGGACGGTTGAATGACTCGGGGAGCCAGATATTCCTTTTATTTATTTCCCCACCCCGTTTTATATCTATTCCCGCCCGCCGCCCTTATGGTAAGGGCTAAAGCCCTTTTTATCCCCACCCTTTTAAACCTGTGTTCTTTTTCCCACCCTCCCGCCCTCATTGGCTTCTCACCCCACAAAAATTTCATTTTCGCGGGGGCCCCTTATTCGCCTCTAAAACTCTCCAGCCCCATCCCTCGAAAGGGACTGACCTAGCGGGGTGTCTAAGAGAGGCGCAGCCCCTCTTTTTAAAAAAACCTTCCCCCTCCCTTGTAAGGGAGGGGGATTAAGGGGGTGGGTTGGTAGGCAAATGGCTATTCGTGGTTAGTTACCCCTGAGTTCCGCAATAATCCCACCCGTTTGAGTGCCAGCTATGCTCGTGTTATAATTTCCCCGTAGGAATACCGTTATGTGGGACAGATTAGAGCAGATAGAAAAACATTACCAGGAGCTGGAACGGCAGATAGCCACCCCGGAGGTTTCCACCGACCCCGATAAACTGCAGGCGCTGGCTCAGGAAAAGGCGGGCCTTGAAGACCTGGTGACCAGGTATAGAGCTTACAGGGCGACTGCCAGGGAGCTGGAAGACACTAAAGCGATGCTTAGCGGCGCTCTGGAAGAAGACATGAGCGCTATGGTCAAGCAGGAGATAGATAAGCTGGAGGCAAAGCTGGCAAAACAGCTTGACGAGATAAAGCTGGCCCTGATGCCCCGGGATGCCAGCGACCAGAAGGACATCATCATGGAAATCAGAGCGGGGACGGGTGGCGATGAAGCCGGGCTTTTCGCCGCCGACCTCTTCCGCATGTACACCCGCTATGCCCAGGACAAGCGCTGGGCGGTGGACATAATTGATAGCAACGAGAGCGGCATCGGCGGCTTTAAGGAGATTATCTTTGAAATAAAGGGCAGGGGCGCCTTCAGCCGCCTCAAGTACGAAAGAGGGGTGCACCGGGTACAGCGGGTGCCGACCACCGAGTCTTCGGGCCGGATTCATACCTCGACGGCCACCGTAGCCGTTCTCCCCGAGGCTGACGAAGTAGAGGTGGATGTAAACCCCGAAGACCTCAGAATCGACATCTTCCACAGCGGTGGGGCGGGGGGGCAAAATGTAAACAAGGTGGCCACCGCCGTCCGCATTACCCACCTCCCCACCGGCCTGGTCAGCGTCTGCCAGGACGAGCGCTCACAGCTCAGAAACCGGAAGAAGGCGATGGCGGTGCTCCGCGCCCGCCTCCTGGATATAGAGCGGAGCAAGCAGGAGGAGGAGATAACCCGGCAGCGCCGTTCCCAGGTAGGCAGCGGCAAGCGCGCCGAGAAGATAAGGACCTATAACTACCCCCAGGACCGTATCTCCGACCACCGCCTCGGCCAGACATTTCGTAACCTGCCCCGAATCCTTGACGGCGACCTGGATAAGCTCATAGATACTCTGGCCACCAGCGAGCAGGCAAAACAACTGGAGGAGCAGCTGGCTTGACCTTAAAGCAGGCTCTCCGCCGCGCCCGGGATATTCTCGTTGAAAACGGGGTTGAGGATGCCCCTCTGGAGGGCGAGCTGCTGCTGCGGCATAGCCTCAAAATAAGCCGGGTTCAGCTATATATTGACCTGGAAAAAGAATTAGCCCCCCGGCAGGAAGAGGCCTTCTGGCGTCAGTTAGAGCGCCGCTTGAGCGGCGAGCCTGCTGCCTATATCACCGGCCACCGCGAGTTCTACGGGCTTGACTTTGAGGTTAACCCCAGTGTCCTCATCCCCCGCCCGGAAAGCGAGCTGCTGGTGGAGACAGCCCTGTCTATAGCTAAAAATCATCCCTTATC
>JAUWGI010000023.1 GCA_030606505.1 Deltaproteobacteria bacterium | reverse complement strand
AGCACGTGCTCAATACCCATCTCACCCAATTCAAAGTAGATTATCCCCTGCTCGTGGGCGAACTCCCGCATAAGCTTGGCCTGCTCGGCGGAGGCGATGTCCTTATTGGGCACGAAGTGGTCGGGCACCATTACCACCTTGCCGGGGTCAAAGACCCGGTCTACCCCCAGCCGCTTAAACTCCCTTAGGGCGATAGGGGCGGTAATGTCGTTAGACATAACCAGGTCTACCCTGACGTTAATGAACTCTCCAGGGCTTACCTCTTTGTTATCGCTGTGTTCGGCCAGTATTTTCTCGACTAAGGTCAATATCGGGTTCCTTTCTTAGTGGTTAGCAGCCGGTTGAGGGCATTCATATAGGCTTTGGCGCTGGCGACGATGATGTCGGTATCGGCGCCCCGCCCGGTGTAGGTTATGCCCTCGCTCTCTATCCTTACCAGCACCTCCCCGATGGCGTCAATGCCCTCGGTTACCGATTTGACGGTAAATTCGGTAAGCTCGTTGGGCACATTCACTATTCTATTGATGGCCTTGTACACGGCGTCAACGGGACCGGTGCCCAGGGTGGCATCAGCCAGCGCCTCACCGCCGGGTCCGATGAGCCTTACGGCGGCGGTGGGTATACCCCGGTCGCCGCAGGAAATTTGGACCCGGTCAAGGTGGTAGACTTCGGAGACGGTGCGTTGCTCCTCGGCAATCAGGGACTCGATGTCCCTATCAGTGACCCCCTTCTTTTTATCGGCCAGCTTCTTAAAGGCGGTAAAGGCGCGGTTGAAGTCCTCCTCTTTCAGGCTGTAACCCAGCTCGGCCAGGTGCTCTTTGAAGGCGTGCCGCCCGCTGAGCTTACCCATCACCAGGCTGCTGGAGGGTATGCCCACCGTTTTAGGGTCCATTATCTCGTAGGTTATCGGCATCTTGATGACGCCGTCCTGGTGAATTCCTGACTCGTGGCGGAAGGCATTGGCCCCGATGATGGCTTTATTGGGCTGAACGACAAATCCGGTAAGGTCGCTGACCAGCCGGCTGGCTTTATATATCTGGTTGGTATTGACTTGGGTGGTCAGCTGGAAAAAGTCCTGGCGGGTTTTGATAGCCATGACGATTTCCTCCATGGAGGCATTGCCCGCCCTCTCTCCGATGCCGTTAACGGTGCACTCCACCTGCCTGGCTCCCCGCCTAATCGCTTCCAGGCTGTTGGCTACGGCCAGCCCCAGGTCGTTGTGGCAATGAACGCTGACGACAGCCTTTTTGATGTTGGACACATTCTTGATAATGTCCTCAATCAGGTTGCCAAACTCGCCGGGGATGGCATAGCCCACGGTATCGGGTATGTTTATCGTGGTGGCGCCGGCATCAATCACTGCCTCTAGGATCTGGTAGAGATATTCAGGCTCAGTACGGCTGGCGTCCATGGGAGAAAACTCGATGTCATCGGTGTACTTCTTGGCCCGTGCTACCATCTCCCGGGCGGTGTTCAGCACCTCCTCACGGCTTTTTTTAAGCTGGTAACCCAGGTGTATATCCGAGGAAGAGAGGAAGGCGTGTATTCTGGGTTGCGCCGCCTCTTTGACGGCCTCCCAGGCACGGTCTATATCGTCGGGGTGAGCCCGGGCCAGCCCGCAGATTATCGGCTTGCGCACCTCTTTGGCGATAAGGCTTACCGCCTCAAAATCACCCGGCGAGCTTATGGGGAAGCCAGCCTCGATAACATCAACGCCGAGCCTTTCCAGTTGCCGGGCTATCTCCAGCTTCTCCTGGACATTTAGCGTACCCCCCGCCGCCTGCTCTCCGTCCCGCAGTGTGGTATCGAAAATAATTACCTTGTCCATTGAAAATTCCCTTTATTCTTCATTCCTGCCAACCCATCCCCCTGACCCCCTTCCCTTGTAAGGGAAGGGGGAATGTTGTATAAGAGGGACTTCGCCCCTCTTATACTCTCTATAATTAAAGAGGTTTTGCCTCTCTAAACTCTCCTGCCCCTTTATTTCTTCTTGAGCCAGGGCATCATCTCTCTCAGTTCTCGGCCCACCAGTTCTAATGGGTGCTCCTCGTCCATCCTCTTTAAGGCGTTATACACCGGGCGCCCGGCCTGGTTTTCCAGTATCCATTCTTTAGCAAAGCTGCCGTCCTGAATCTCGCCCAGGATGTTCATCATCTCTTCCTTGACCATTTCATCAATGACTCTTGGCCCCCGCGTGTAGTCACCGTACTCGGCGGTATCGCTAACCGAATAGCGCATATAGCTCAAGCCCCCCTGGTAAATCAGGTCAGTGATGAGCTTGAGCTCGTTGCAGACCTCAAAGTAGGCTATCTCCGGCTGGTAGCCCGCCTCCACCAGGGTCTCAAACCCGGCCTTTATCAGGGAAGAAATCCCACCACAGAGCACCGTCTGCTCACCAAATAGGTCGGTCTCGGTCTCCTCGGCGAAGGTTGTCTCAATTACCCCCGCCCGCCCACAGCCGATACCCTTGGCGTAGGCCAGGGCGATGGCCAGGGCGTTGCCCGAGGTATCCTGGTGCACGGCTACTATGGCTGGTGGCCCGGCGCCCTCGGTGTAGAGTTGCCTCAGTATATGGCCGGGGCACTTGGGGGCTATCATGGCGACATCGATGTTATCCGGTGGTACCACCTGCCCGTAGTGGATATTAAAGCCGTGGGCGAACATCAGCATCTTGCCCTTGGCCAGCCCCTTTTCGATGGCCCCGTAGTATATATCGCGGTGCAGGTTATCCGGAGCCAGCATCACGATGATATCGGCTTCTTTAGCCACCTCGGCGGCGGTCAGCACCTTAAAGCCGGCGCCTTTAGCGCTCTTCCAGCCCGGCGTTCCCTTGGCTTCGCCCACTATCACCTGGCAGCCGCTGTCCCTCAGGTTCTGGGCGTGGGCATGCCCCTGGCTGCCGTAGCCGACAATACCCACTGTTTTGCCTTCAAGTAGCTTCAAATTACAGTCTTTATCATAATATATTTTCGCCATCGTCAGACTCCTTATTATTTAGTCGGTTTCCGCCCTTGGGCCTTGGGCGGTTGCTTCACCGGTAGCGGATTGGTTTCACCCCGGGTCAAGGCGATACGCCCCGTCCGGGCCAGTTCCTTGATGCCGAAACCGCGCAGCAGGTTGAGCAGGGAATCGATTTTAGCCTCGTCGCCGGTGACCTCGACGGTTACCGAATCGGCGGCGACGTCGACTATTTTAGCCCGGAAGATGTCGACGACCTGCATAATCTCGCTGCGGCTCGATGAAGTTGCTTTCACTTTAACCAGCGCCAGTTCCCGGGTAATCACCTTATCGCTGGTGATATCGGAGACCTTGACCACATCCACCACCTTATCCAGCTGTTTCCGGACCTGTTCCACCATGGTGTTGGCCCCGTTGACGACCAGGGTCATGCGCGATAGATGCGGCACTTCGCTGTGTCCCACGGCAATGCTTTCAATATTGAAGCCTCGCCGGCGGAAAAGACTGGCCATGTGGTTGAGCACCCCGGGCCTGTCCTCTACCAGGGCGACTATTATGTGCTTGGGCATGATATCACCTCTCTTCCCGGCCTAGATATTGCTCACCGGCAGCTTGGCCGAATCCTTGACCGCTTTAGGCTTGGTCTTATTTTTCGGTTCCTCGAGGACTTCGGCTAGAGCCGCCCCCGGCGGCACCATCGGATAGACATTCTCCTCCGGTTCGACGACAAAGTCTATCAGAAACGGTCCCGGCTCCTCCATTGCCTGCTGGATAGCCGGCGTCACCTCTTCTCTACGTTCCACCCTCAACCCGGGCAGGCCGTAGGCTTCGGCAACCTTGACGAAGTTGGGGCTGCTCAGCGGCGTGGCTACGTAGCGCTTGCCGTAGAACATCTCCTGCCACTGCCTCACCATTCCCAGGTAGGTGTTGTGGATAACGGCTATCTTGACCGCCACCTTCTCCTGAGCTATAGTGGCCAGTTCCTGTATCGTCATCTGCAAGCTGCCGTCGCCGTCAATACACCAGACGGTGCTGTCGGGGCAACCCACTTTAGCCCCGATAGCCGCCGGCAGGCCAAAGCCCATCGTGCCCAGCCCGCCCGACGATATAAAGGTATTGGGTTTATCGTACCAGTAGTGCTGGGCCGCCCACATCTGGTGCTGCCCCACCCCGGTGACGATAATCGCCTCACCGTTGGTCACCTCATAAATCTGGCGCACCACGTACTGGGGCAGGATGCTCTGGCTGTCCCGGATAGTCGTCGACGGGTGCTCCCGGCGCCAGTCATCCAGCTGCCGGACCCAGTCGATATGATTGGTGGCCACAATCTGTTTATTCAGCTCCTTAAGGACCGTCTTCACATCACCGACTATGGGCACGTCAACGCGCACGTTTTTACCGATTTCCGCCGGGTCGATATCAATATGGATAATCTGGGCGTGAGGGGCGAAAGCGCTCACCTTGGCTGTAGCCCTGTCGTCAAACCTCATCCCGATCGCGATAATCAGGTCGGCGGCGTCGACCGCCATATTGGCGTAAGCCATGCCGTGCATCCCCAGCATCCCGTAGCTCAAAACGTGAGACTCGGGGAAGCAGCTGATGCCCAGAAGCGTGGTAATTAATGGTATCTGGGCCTGCTCCACCAGCTCTTTCAGTTCGGCATAGGCTTTGGAGATATTAACCCCCCTCCCGGCGATAATCACCGGTTTCCTGGCCTCG
Source organism: Deltaproteobacteria bacterium (assembly GCA_030606505.1). GTDB lineage: Bacteria > Chloroflexota > Dehalococcoidia > Dehalococcoidales > BS750m-G39 > JABMRW01. The sequence goes on along the minus strand of JAUWGI010000023.1, from coordinate 3,603 downwards.
TTTATCAGCTTGGCCGCCTTCTTAATCTGGGCCGGATGCCCTTTCAGGGTCGGCTTGTAGCTGGGCCGGTTAATCTTGCTCGGGTAGTTAAACTCCGCCTGCTCTATCTGGACATCTCGGGGCAGGTCGATAAGCACCGGCCCCGGCCGCCCCGTCCTGGCCAGGTGAAAGGCCTCTTTAACTATCTCGGGCAGTGAGGCGGCGTCCATCACCAGGTAGTTATGCTTGGTGATGGGCAGGGTGATACCGGTGATATCAACCTCCTGGAAGGCGTCCTTGCCGATAAAGGGTCGGGCTACCTGGCCGGTTATGGCCACTATGGGCACCGAGTCCAGGTAGGCGTTGGCGATGCCGGTTACCAGGTTGGTCGCCCCCGGGCCGGAGGTGGCGAAGCACACGCCGACCTTGCCGGTAGCCCGGGCGTAGCCGTCGGCGGCATGGGCCGCCCCCTGCTCGTGGCGCACCAGTATATGGCGCAGCTGGGGGTACTGGGGGAGGACATCATACAGGGGCAGAAGAGCTCCGCCCAGTATGCCAAAAATAACCTCCACCCCTTCCTTCACCAGACTCTCGCCTATCATTTGTGACCCGGTCAACTTCATAATGGCCCCCTATCTAGTAAACACGGCGCCGGTGCTGGCTGAGGTTACCTTCTCAGCATAGCGCTGGAGGTAGCCCGTCTTGAATTTAGGCTCAAACTCGGCCAGTTTTGCCAGGCGCTCAGATATCTCTTTATCAGAAAGCTCGACATCGAGCTTATAGTTATCAATATCAATTTTGATTATATCCCCGTCCCTTAAAGCGGCGATAGGTCCCCGGTTGGCGGCTTCGGGGGAGACATGGCCGATGGCTGCCCCCCGGGTGGCCCCCGAGAAACGCCCGTCGGTGATAAGGGCCACCTCTTTATCCATGCCCATGCCGCTGAGCAGCGAGGTCGGGGTGAGCATCTCCCTCATCCCCGGCCCCCCCTTGGGACCCTCGTAGCGGATGACCACTATCTCTCCCGCCTTTATTTTTTTATTCATAATGGCCTTGGTGGCGTCCTCTTCGGAGTCGAAGACCCGGGCCGCTCCCCGGTGAGACATCATCTCCGGAGCTACAGCCGCCCTTTTGACCACCCCTCCCTCCGGCGCTAGGTTGCCGAAAAGGATGGCAAGGCCGCCGGTAGCGGAATGAGCTTTAGCCACCGGGCGGATAACCTCTTGATTGTTGTTTCGGCTTTCGGCGATAACCTCGGCCAGCGCTTTCCCCGAAACCGTTTTTACCTTCAGGTTTAATAGCGTTTTTAGTTCCTTCATCACGGCCGGTATGCCGCCGGCACGGTCTAAATCCTCAAGGTGATAGTCACCGGCCGGCCTCATCTTGGTCAGGTGAGGGGTGCGCTGGCTTATCTCGTTCACCATAGCCAGCGGGAAATCGACCCCGGCCTCGTGGGCTATGGCCATGAGGTGCAGGACGGAATTGGTGCTGCCCCCCAGTGCCATATCAACGGCGAAGGCGTTATCAACCGCCTCCCTGGTAATAATATCCCTGGGGCGTATGTTCTCGGCCAGCAACCTCATCACCTGTTGTCCGGCACTTTTAGCTAACTCAAGCCGCCGGGCATCTACCGCCGGGATGGTGCCGTTGCCGGCCAGCCCCATGCCCAGGGCTTCGGTCAGGCAGTTCATGGTGTTGGCGGTGAACATCCCCGAGCAACTGCCACAGCCGGGGCAGGCCAACTCCTCCAGCTCCTCCAGCTCCTCTGGTTTCATCTTACCAGCGGCTACCTGGCCCACTGCCTCAAAGATGGTGTTAACATCAACCCTTTCCTCTTGGCCGTTGACCTCCCGGCGCCCGGCCAGCATTGGGCCGCCGCTGATGAAGATAGCCGGCAGGTTCAGTCTCACCGCCGCCATCAGCATCCCGGGGATTATCTTGTCGCAGTTGGGGATAAAGACCAGGGCGTCGAAGGCGTGGGCCTCAGCCATTATCTCCACCGAATCGGCGATTAGCTCCCGGCTGGGGAGGCTGTATTTCATACCCGGGTGGTTCATGGCAATGCCATCGCAGACGGCAATAGTATTGGCCTCAAAGGGAACGCCTCCCCCGCTCCACACCCCGGCTTTTACTGCCTGGGCAATCTGGGGCAGGTGCATATGCCCGGGGACAATCTCGGTAAAGCTGTTGATGACCCCGATAAATGGCTTATCGATGTCAGCCCGACTCCAGCCCAGGGCGTGCAGCAGGGCCCGGTGCGGAGCACGCTCTAGACCTCGTTTAACAGTATCACTTTTCATACTCTATTTCCTTATTATATAAAAAAAGCCGTCCCGTGGGGACGGCATGTTGTGACGAAGCCCCACTCACGGGCCTTGTTTCATAACAATAAGTACCAAAATGACATTTAGCGCGTTCATTACAAGATAAGATAGCATAGTTCCTATTTATTGTCAACTTCCCTCTCCTTAGAGGTATCTCTTCAGCCCTCCATGGCCTTTATCTTGTCTATGCGGCGCTGGTGCCTTCCCCCCTCGAACTCAGTGGTAAGGAAGGCGTCAAGGATTTCCGATACCGGGTCCTGCAACTGTTCCTCTCCTGCCCCCAGGCACAGGATGTTGGCATCGTTATGCTGGCGGGCGCGGCGGGCATTGAAGGTAGTGTAGCACGGGGCAGCTCTGATTCCCTTAACCTTATTGGCGGCGATGCACATACCGATGCCGGTATCACAGATCAGGATGCCGCATTCGAAATTGCCCCCGGCCACCCCCTCCGCCACATGCAGGGCAAAATCGGGGTAGTCTACAGACTCAGTGTTATAACTGCCGAAGTCCTCGTAGCTATGCCCCGTTTCTTGGATCAGGTTGATAATTGATTGTTTCAGTTCTACCCCTCTGTGGTCAGAGCCAATAGCTATACGCATTTTATCCTCCCCGAGCTGATTCAAGATTCGGGCATAGTTGCTTTATTTCTTCTAGTGGTATAGCGCCTTGGCGCAGAATCAGGGGTGTCTCCCCGGTCAAATCAACGATGGTCGATTCCCTGCCGCCGGGGCAACGGCCGCCATCTATAATCATGTCTACCCACTCGCCCAGCTGGTCACGGGCTTCTTCGGCGGTCAGGGCGCTCGGGCTTCCGCTGAGATTGGCGCTGGTGCCGACAATGGGAACCCCCAGCTCCCGGACAAGGGCAATAGGGACGGGGTGGTCGGCAATACGTACGGCGATGGTTTTACCCCCGCCGGTGACAATATCGGGGATGGATTCAGACTTGAGCAGCACTATGGTCAGGGCACCGGGCCAAAACTTATCGGCCAGGCGCCAGGCAAGCGGCGGCACTACTTTAGCAACCTCGGCTATCTGGGATTTATCGGCCAGCAATATGGGAAATGCCCGGCTATGCGGCCGCCCCTTTATCTGGTAGACCCTGGCCACCGCCCGCTCGATATTGATGGCGGCGACCACTCCGTAGACGGTATCGGTGGGACAGGCAACGATGCCTCCCTTTTTAAGGGTGGTTATAGCCTGCTCTACCTGCTGCTGGATAGAGGCAGCCAGCTTGTTTCCCATCGCTTTTGCTCTTGAACACAGTATAGCACATAGCCAAAGCCGATATAAATCCCCG
>JAUWGI010000030.1 GCA_030606505.1 Deltaproteobacteria bacterium | reverse complement strand
CTCCTGGTAGGGGTAGCGCAGGCCTTGATACCAGCTCCAATCTTCGCTCTGACTACCGAAGTCATCAGTCCAAAGAGGCTGGGGCTTGGCTTTGGCATATTCACTACCTGTCTTAATCTGGGGGTATTGGCTGGTCCTGTTGCCGTGGGAGCCGTCAGGGATGTCACCGGTTCTTATCAGGCGAGCTATGCTCTAATTGCAGGGTTCGCCTTCCTGATTATACTAGCTATGGTCACCCTTCACCGGAGGCAAAAACATATATAGATCGCCGGTTCCAGGCCAGCCCCCGCTACCAAAGAAGATGAGGCAAGCTCAATAGGGCCTGCCTTTAATTTTGCCCCTGAGAGATCTTATGATAATATGGCTATCAAAGGCAAGGATACCGACCCCAATCTTTAAGTCTATCCTAGCTGCCATTAGGAGGTAATGAGTGCCGAAGCATGTGTTATTTGTTTGTGCGGTGAACCGGTTCCGGAGTGTAGTAGCCGAGTATTACTTGAGGGAGATTATCCACCAAAGGAAAGACAGGCTCAAGGAAATCAAGGTGAGTTCGGCAGGAGTTGGCTTAAGCCCGGAGGACATCCAGTTGCTGGCAGCTCACGGTGAACACTATGACCGGCCGGTCTTTGGAATCCCCCCCTACCCCTACGCCATTGAAAGCATGAAAAGGAGGCGAATAGACATCTCCGGGAACAGGTCAAAAGAGCTGACCAAAGCCATGGTGGACGAGGCAGAGCTAATCATTGTATTTCAGGATAGTCAGAGAGACGAGATCTGTTCCCTCTACCCACCAAGCCAAGGCAAAGTCTACACTCTTCAGGATCTGGTAGGCTACGATGGTTACGTTGTCAACATTGACTATTCGTTTCCCAACACTGCTCCCAGTCCCGAAACAAAGTCATTGCTTATACCCGATGCCTGCCAGGAGGGAACCATTACCGAAATCACCCACATGATCTGGTGGGGCCTGGACCGGATTCTTGATTTCATTAAAATATAGGAGTATGCCCCTGTAACTAACAACGCTTAACTCTGGCGGAGGTATAGATAATGAACTTTGAACTAACCGAGGAGCAGGTGATGCTCCGGAGCCTGGCACGAAAGTTTGCCGAGCAGGAGATGTTCCCCAAGCTCAAAGAGTACGAGCGGCAGCGCAAAGTAAACTATGATCTCATTAAGAAGATGGGTGAGTTGGGTCTGATAGGGACCAACATACCCCAGGAGTACGGCGGGGGCGGGCTCGATTATACCTCGGCGGCTATAATCTGGGAGCAACTCAGCTGGGCAAGCTGGACCCAAACGCTGACTTCCCTGGGGCACAATATTGTTACCGGAACTATTCTCACCAAAGTAGCCAGCCAGGAGCAGAGGCGGAACTACCTGCCACCGATGTGTAAGGGGGAGCTAATAATGGCTATTGGCGTTGTCGAGCCAAACGCTGGCAGCGACGCCGCTGCTGTTGAGACTACAGCCAGGCTTGATGGCGACCAGTGGGTTATTAACGGTACCAAGAATTTCATTTCCGCCGGCGGCATAGCTGATATAGTCCTGACTCTGGTGCAGACAGACCGGAGCCAGGGCACCCGCGGGATGGCTCTTATTGCTATTGATAAGGGCGCGCCGGGTTTTTCCAGCGCCGCTGTTGAGATGGTAGGCAACCGGGCCGGTGACATAGCCAATCTGGCCTTTACCGATTGCCGGGTGCCTAAGGAAAATCTAATTGGCGAGATAGGTCGGGGCCTCCAGAACGGCCTGATTGGTATTGACGTTGCCCGTCTGTTTGTAGCCGCCGGCGCTATCGGTATGGCCCAGAGCTGCCTGGATGCCTGCATCAAATACACCAAGGAGCGCCACCAGTTCGGCAAACCCATAGCCAGTTTTCAGCTGGTGCAGGAGGCAATAGCCAGGATGGCCGCCGAGACCGAGGCGGTTAGACTGCTGGTGTACTACGCCGGCGAACTCAAGACCAAGGAGCTGCCTCACGCCAAAGAGCTGTCCTCAGCCAAGTGGCTGGCCACCGAGCTGGCGGTAAGAGTATCGGCTGAGGCAATCAGACTGCACGGCGCCTACGGCTGCACCGATGACTTCGGGGTAGAGCATCACTACCGTGACGCAGCACTGGGCACCATACTCGGTGGCACCACCGAGATGCACAAGTTGATTATCGGGCGTGAGCTTCTGGGCATAAACGCTATGGTCTGATAGCCGGATATATTAAAGGGTCTCCGTCCCGAAATAGTACCGGGAAAGCTCGGTGAGATAAAGGAGCGGTCCCCCTACCCAGAGCTGGGTAATCTTGATATCCCTGAGCAGCTTTTCCATTCTGCCTTCCCTGGAGTAACCGAACGAGCCCATCAGGTCGAGGGCGCGGTCGACCATCCTCCAGCCTAAATCGCCCACCGTCTTTTTGCAGGCATCACTGACCACCAGGTTTTTGAAATCCCACGGTTCGCCGTAGACCTCGGGATGGTCAAATCTATAGGCCACCGAATAGACGAAGGCTTCGGCGGCCATTATATCGGCGGCTATCTGCCCCAGCTCATGCACCACGACACCGTGCTCTTTCATGGGCCGGCCGGCGATTTCCCGCTGGTCAACCCACTCCTTAAGAATCTGGTAAGCCCGCTTCATTATGCCCAGCGTTTTACCGGTGGTGGGCATCGCCCGGCCCAGGGTCTCGTTGACAATCAGCGATTTCAGGTCTTCCATGGGGTCGGGGTGGGCGCGGTACTCCTTCGGCGTCCTGACGTCATCGAACCAGACGTCCCCGTTGGTATCGATGTTACAGCCCATTTTCATGTAGGGCTTGCTGGTGGATATGCCCGGGGCATCGGCGACGACGTATAACTGGGCGATATTGCGGGGAAACTCCTCGCCCTCCACCCGGCAAAGCACCCGATACAGGTCGGCGGTACGGTAGGCCGACGGCCAGCGCTTATGCCCGTTAATAACCCACTCGTTGCCTTCCAGGCGGCAGGTGGTCTGGAGATACTTTCCCTTCAGGGCCAGGTCTTCTACCGAACCGCCGCCTTGAGGCTCGGTAAGACAGGAGGCCACCTGAAACGGCTTATCCCCGCACAGCTTGGGGGCAAACTCCTTAATCAGATACTCGTTGGGGGTGGGCGGGACAAAGGGCAGTACCCCCCATAGATTCATGGTGGCTTCGGTGGTTAAACCGAGGTCGCCCCTGACCAGCTCCTCAACTACCAGGTTGGCGCTGACCAGACTGTACATGCCCAGACCCCCGTACTCCTCGGGGATAAGGGTCTTCTGAAAGCCCAGATCCACGTACAGTTTCTGTTTAAGGTCATGAATGAAGGTATGCTCCTCCCTCTCCGTCCAGTCCCAGTAATCATCAAATTCCTTTTCATGGGGCAGGACTTCTTTATCGACGAAGTCCCTGATGGTCCTGACTACCATCCTGTCCTGCTCGGTTATGAGGTGTTCCGGCCGGAGAAAATCCTCGACTCCGGTGCACTTCTCCGTGCCAAAGGTTAAGGGGTCAAACATCGCTTTCGCCTCCTATCGCTAAATTCCAGTTAGTTACAGTTAAAACTTCTATTACCTCCCTTCACTCCCTCTGGGTAAATGCTACTATCTGCCGTGGCGGCTGTCAATGCTCCCCACCCGCGCTGGCAAACAATAATAAAGTATAGGTCGTAAAATCCACGCCTTAAGGGATAGTCGCCATTTTTACATCGTCCCGTAATTAGTTTATATTTAGAATATGTTAACAACTATAGCCTTTTTTATAGTAGCTTTTGTAGCCGCTGCAGTAGCCAGCGTTGCCGGCTTTGGCACGGCAACCATGACTATTCCATTCCTATCATGGATAATCGGGTTCAAGCAAGCCATTATACTTATTGCTTTTTTCCACGGATTCAGTAACCTTTTTAAACTGATTCAATTGAGACAGGCAGTTAACATCAGGTTGATGCTCTGGTACGGGATACCGACCGTCATAACGGCTATCATAGGCGCTTATCTACTAGACATTGTTGCTCCCAAAGGTATTGGCCTCGGTATCGGCGTCTTTATGATGTTATTCGCCATATATACTCTCATTAACCCATCGCGGACATTGCCAGAGAATAAATATTTACTGGTAACGGGAGGACTGATATCCGGGTTTACCGCTGGTCTCATTGGTCTTGGCGGTGCCATCCGTGGCGCATTCCTGATATCCACCAAAATCAAGAAAGAAACCTACATAGCAACCTCGGCCTCTATCGCACTTTGTACAGACATCGCACGTAGTACAACTTATATAGTTCAAGGCACCCTGGATTCACAATATTACTGGTACATCCCGGTGCTCTTTGTAGTCGGATTTGTTGGCACTCGGCTTGGAGTGAGACTGCTTAAATGGCTACCCGAATCGACGGTTAAACGAATAGTGCTGGCTATACTTATGCTGGTAAGTATCTCGTTTATACTCAACTATGTTGGGGTTATAAATATCATTTAGAATACCTGCCGATTGAGCATTATGCCCTGCTTTTTAAACAGTCTTGTGATAATATGGCTATGGCCGCCCGGGATTTCTCAATAAGGAGGTTCAAATGAAACACTGTACTATTCACCCGATACCGCTCTGGATATCCCCGTCCGACAAGTCCCACATGACCTACTTCGCCAATCTAGGTCAGCCGCTCTGCGTCACCGGCTACATCTGGTACATCGAGGGCGCCGGAGAAAAAATACTGGTAGATTCGGGGGGAGACCCCGAACACCTGGCCAAAATCGGCATACCGGCCCATAACCTGCAAAGCCTCGAGTCCGGCTTAGATAAAGTGGGCATTACCGCCAGCGATGTCGACCTTATAATACAAACGCACCTTCACTTTGACCATACCGCTTTTGCCTCCAGGTTTCCCAATGCCCGGGTGATAGTTCAAAAAAGTGAGCTTGAGTTTGCCCGAAACCCCCACCCGGTATGGGCCGGGCTGTATGACCCGAAATTATTCGACAACCTCAAGTTCGAGGTAGTTGACGGCGACTTTAAAATCTCCGAAGATATAAATATATTATTTACCCCGGGACACTCGCCGGGCGGCCAATCAGTGAGCGTAAAGACCGATAAAGGCACGGCTGTTATCGCCGGCCTCTGCTCAATACTGGATAACTATAACCCGCCGCCGCTGCCCGACGGCAAAACGATACCGGTGATTGCCCCGGCCATACACAGCGACCTTTTCCAGGCCTATAACAGCCTGGTGAGAATAAAAGAGCTGGCCGATATCATACTGCCCATTCATGACCCGTCATTTTTAACCGGGAGCGCCATCCCGTAGAGTATATAGACAAAATATAACCAAAAAGGGGGAAGACATGGATTCGAACAAAGCAGACCTATCCGTATTTAAAAAGTTCAATTTTGAGAGCCCGCCGGTAGGGGTTAGCTTTCTCTACCATAAACCCGACGGCATCGAGAGGCTGGACAAAAATCTGGCCTTCTGCCAGATGCTCAGGGAAGCCCAGCAGAGACAGGCCCCTTTCTTCGCTGATCCGGCCAACCATGCCTGCGGCGCGGCAATGCACGTACTGGGAGAAGAGCTCCCCGAAGTTATTGAAGCCGGTCACCTCGGTCCCGAGTACAAAATCTTCAAGGAAGCCCGGGTCAACAGCCGAATCTACTACAGCGGCGTACCCAGACTGCATAAAAACACCGTCAAATACGTCACTTTCGCCCCGTTAGACCAGATATCATCCGACCCTGACCTTTTGATAGTTCTCACCGATAACGCCAGCCAGACCGAAATCCTGCTGAGAGCAATGAGCTACACCACCGGTAAAATGTGGTCCAGCAAGATGACCAACGTGCTGGGATGCGCCTGGCTCTACGCCTACCCCTACATAAGCGGAGAAGTGAACTACATAGTTACCGGGCTTGGCTACGGCATGAAGGTGAGAAAGGTATTTCCCGAAGACCGGCAGCTGATATCAATTCCCTTTGACTGGCTGGCTACCATTACCCAGAATCTGCAGGAAATGATGTGGGTGCTGCCGGGCTATACCGACCAGCGTGTCGAGTTTTACCAGCAGGTGTTTAAAAAACTGGGTCTCCCGCCACCCCAATTGTCCCAATTTTGACGGCTACTTCAGCCGGGCCTTGATAACCTTGCCCGCCGGATTGCGGGGCAGGCTCTCCATGAACTCGACGTACTTGGGCACCTTGAAGTAGGCCAGATGCTGCCCGCAGAACTCCTGGATCTCCTCGGCGGTGGCCTGCTCACCCGGCCGGAGCACCAGGGCGGCCTTGACCTGTTCGCCGAAGACCTGGTCAGCCACGCCGACCACAGCCGCCTCCAGCACCTTGGGGTTGCGGTATAACGCGTTCTCCACCTCAATGCTGTAGATGTTCTCACCGCCACGGATAATCATGTCCTTCATCCGGTCCAGAATATAGGTGTAGCCATCTTCGGTGACCTTGGCGATGTCCCCGGTATGCAGCCAGCCGTCAACGATGGTCTGCCGGGTCGCCTCGGGATTATTCCAGTACTCCTTCATAACCTGACAGCCTTTCACCAGAAGCTCTCCCGGCTGGCCCGGGGGCAGCTCCTTTCCCGAATCGTCAACCACCTTGTCCTCCAATATTGACAGCGCTTTGCCCACCGAGCCAAGCCTGGTCAGGGCCTCGTCGAGGCTGGTGGTGGTGTGGGTCATGGCGGCGGCCTCGGTAAGCCCGTAGCCGGGCATAAGCTGGACTCCCGGCAACTTGGCGGCACAGGCCTTGAGTAACTCCTCGGGCGAAGCCGAGCCGCCAGCGGCAAACTGGCGCATAGAGCTCAGGTCGTAGCTGGCCAATTCCGGCTCGTTGAGCATAAGCCATAATATCGTGGGAACGGCCACCATTGTCGTTACCTTCTCTTGGGCGATAATCTTCAGGGCCTCCTCAGTCTTAAACTTCCTGACAATCACCGCCGGAATGCCGGCGTATACCGCCGAACAGAAAGCTATGGCCAGCCCGGTTATGTGGAACAAGGGTACCACCACCAGTATCTTATCCCTGCCCACGCGCAGGTCACACAGCCGGGCCATATTCATGGCGCCGGTAATGATAGCCTGGTGAGATAACAAAGCTCCCTTGGGTGTGCCCGTCGTCCCCGAGGTATACATGATGACGGCGCTGTCCATCTCGTCCACCTTTACTTCCACCGGCGGGTGCTCCCGGTGTCTGAGCAGTTCCGAGAAGGCCACCGTTCCGGCCGGTGGGTCACCATCGGTGACAAAGATATGCTTCACGCCTTTGACTCCCGAGCCGACCCCGGCCATTAACTGGTGGAACTTGGGCTCCACTATGAGCACCGCGCTGCCGGAATCGGCCACCTGGAAAGCCAGCTCCTCCCCCTTTAAAGCGGTGTTCAGCGGCACCGTTATGGCACCTATCCGGGCCAGGGCAAAAAAGCTGGCGGCAAACTCCAGCCCGTTCCTCAGCATTAAAGCCACCCTGTCTCCCTTCCTGACCCCGTAGTCGTGATAGAGGGCCGAGGCTACATTATCTACCGACGAGGCGAACTGCCGGAAACTCAGCCGGGCGCCGGGGTCGGTAATGATAACCCCCTCCAGGTCACCGTGTTGGTCTACCGTGTCATTCAATAACCGGGTCAGATTTCTGGGTCTATCGGCATAGACCGGCTCGGTGCCCTCCTCAGGTGTCGCCGGCGGGACAATCTTATATTCTTTGGCTGGTTTTTCCATAACGACTCTCCTCTAGAACTCTGATATTCGTCCTTTACTTATTCTTGAACCGGGGCTTTCTCTTCTCCAGAAAGGCCTTCATCCCCTCTTTCTGGTCCTCGGTGTCAAAGCAGCGGGCAAAGAAGGTCTCATCCAGGTCAATGCCGGCGTCCAGGCTCATGGCGGTGCTGCTGTTGATGG
>JAUWGI010000011.1 GCA_030606505.1 Deltaproteobacteria bacterium | reverse complement strand
CCTGCCGGTAGATGCCAAGGCTCTGCTGCTTTTAATGGCCGATGGCTCGCCGGCGGCGGTCGAGGCGGAGACCGAGCAGATTGTCGACACCCTGAAAAAGAGCGGGGCGAGAGAGGTTAAAGTGGCCAAGGACGACACTGAAGCAGCTAAGTACTGGAAGATGAGGAGCGCTGGCTTTGCCGCTACCTTCGGCGCGGCTAAGACGGTTCTGGCTGAGGATGTGGCCGTGCCCCGCGACAAGCTAGCTGAATTTATCAATAAGCTGGGTGAGATATCGGAGAGGACGGGCTTCTTCATCAGCCACCTGGGTCATGCTGGCGATGGCAATCTCCACCCGGCGATATTTACTGATATCAGGAATAAGGAGGAATTTGCCAGAGCCCAGAAGGCGATGGAGGAGATATTTGAAGCAGCACTGTCTTTGGGCGGTGTCCTTTCCGGGGAGCACGGGATTGGTCTGGAAAAACAGCGTTTTCTTAAAAAAGCTATGGACCCGGTCGCCCTTAACCTGATGAGGAAGATAAAGGCGATACTGGACCCTAACCACATCCTCAATCCCGGTAAAATATGGGAAGAGGAAAGGGTATGATATGGCAGAGAGTAGCCAAGACAGGTATGAACAGATAAAGAGGTTTGAGAGCGACTTAAGCCAGTGCATGAAGTGCGGTTTTTGCACTTTCTGGTGCCCGGTATATCAGGAGGAGCGGCTAGAGCCTTCGGTTGCCCGGGGCAAGAATATGATGATACGGGGGCTGCTGGCTGGTGAGCTGGATTATACCAAGGAGTATGCTGACCGTCTGAACAAGTGCACCCTCTGTATGACCTGCACCGCCAACTGTCCATCTAAAGCCAACATTCCCAATGTTATCGTCGCTGCCAGGGCGGATACGGTCAAGGCCAGGGGGTTGAAATTCCCCTATAATGTCATCTACCGCTGGTTGCTACCCCGCCGGACGCTTTTTGGCTGGGTGGTCCGCTTTGCCTCCTGGTTTCAGGGGATTTTCCTGCCCAGGACCGAGGGCACCATCAGGCACCTCTCTATGTTCCTTTCGGCGCTGGGTAAGGGGAGGAATATACCTCAGATTGCCCCCAGATTCTTAAGGCAGATGGTTCCGGTGGTGAATAAACCGCCGGACGGTGTTAAGACCACGATGACGGTGGGCTATTTTACCGGCTGTATGACTGATTTTGCCCTGCCTGACCTGGGTTTGCATGTAATCGATTTCCTGACCAGAAACGGGGTGGAGGTGATAGTGCCCCGGGAGCAGGGGTGTTGTGGGGCACCGGTATTTCTGGGGGCGGGTGATTTTGACACCGGCAGGAAGATGGCCGATAGCAATGTGAAGACGTTTGAGACTCTGGATTACGTGGTTACTGATTGCGCCACCTGTACCTCGGCGCTTAAGGACTACCCCAAGTTTCTGGCCGATACCCCGGAGAGAGAAGAGGCTTATACCAGGTTTGCTGGTAAAATACTGGATATTTCTCAGTTCTTGGTTGATGTGCTGAAACTGCCGGCGTCGGCTTATAAACCTTCGGCTGAAGCTAAAGGTAAGAAGGTTACTTGGCACGACCCATGTCATCTGAGCCGGCATTTGGGTATAACCAGCCAGCCCAGACAGATTATAAAGTCAATACCCGATGTGGAATATGTTGAGATGCCCAACGCTGATAGGTGCTGTGGCATGGCGGGGTCATTCAGCCTGTACTATTACGACCTGTCCAAGCAGATTGCCGATAGGAAGGTGGAGGCGATTAAGTCTACCGGGGCTGATATTGTGGTTAGCAGCTGCCCCGGTTGTGAGATTCAGTTGATTGACAGCCTGTTGCGGAACAAGGTGCCGGTGAAGGTGATGCATATAATGGAGCTGCTGGCATAAAAAGGCTATTTGACTGCCTGCTGGCAGGTCTCATATCCCAAGTCAAAGGCTTTGATATTAACCGGAGCTACTTTCGCCGGGAAACGCGCCTGGATAGATTCTTTTATGGTGGCTATTTTTATGGGGAGCTGCCCTGTGCCAAATAATGCCCCCAGCATCACGATGTTGGTGGTCAGCCGATTTCCAGCTTCTTGAGCCAGTTGAGCCGCATCTAGCTGGATTATCATGTCTGAAGCTTTGCCCAGTTTGGCTAGCATTTCCTCCAGGCTGGGGTATGTGCTTTCACCTATGGAGACGGTGAAGGGGATGGTTACCGCGGTATTAAGTATGACCCGGCTGGACTTTGACAGATAGGCGATATTTCTCAGTGCCTCCGAGGGCTCCATCCCGACCAGGGCATTACACTTTCCCGTAGGGATGAGAGGACCATAGACCTCGTCTCCGATTCTGATAGCACTGGTTACCGAGCCGCCCCTGACCGCCATCCCCAATATCTCAGAGCCTCTAACCCTCAGTCCATCGGTGACAGCTGCCTTTCCCAGCAACTCCGACATCAGAATTACTCCCTGCCCGCCAACCCCGGTGATTAATATGTTGAATTCTTTTACCATTCCCTTTACTCCAGCACTATCGCTTTATAGGGACAGACCTGGGCACAGACGCCGCAGCCGGTGCACAGCGAGCTGTCGATTACCGTCTTAGTCCCCTCCTTTATTATCGCCGGACAGCCCAGGAGTTCGATGCAGGCGTTGCATTTTTCGTTGCATTTAGACTGGTCTACGCGGTAGGGGATAACCTCTTCCTTCCGTTTTTTCTTCTCCCTCTGCTCGATTATGGCGCAGAGCCTTCGGCTGACGACGACGGCTGGTCCCTCAAACCTTATCGCTTTTTCTATAGTCTCGGTTGCCTCTTTCAGGTTAAAGGGGTCGACGACCTCGACGAATTTCACCCCGCAGGCTCTGGCTATCTCCTCTGGTTTTAGCAGAACAGTCTCCTCTCCCATAGCGGTATAGCCGGTACCGGGGTGGGGTTGGAAGCCGGTCATGGCCGTGGCTGAGTTATCCATTATTACCATGGTGATGTTAGCCTTATTGTAGACGGCGTTTACCAGCGGTGGTATCCCGGCGTGAAAGAAGGTGGAGTCGCCCAGGTGGGCTACTATTGGTGCGTCGACGACACGGGCGAGGCCACTGGCAATGCCGAAACTGCCTCCCATACAGATGATGGTGTCTGAGGCCTCCTGCGGCGGGTTGTAGCCTAGAGCATAGCAGCCGATGTCACCGGGGTAGATAGGCTCTATCTCTTTGCCGTAGTCTCTGGCTACTCTCCGCGAGGCTACCCTGACGGCGTAATGGGAGGCGCGGTGGGGGCAGCCGGGGCACAGGGCGGGCGGTCGCCAGGGTAGAAGAGGGGCTGTCTCCTGCTCCAGCTTATCAATATTGGCAAAATCGACCGGCGTCTTGGTTTTGGTTAGCTTAGCGATAGCTTCGGTGACCTTTCTGGTGGAGAGTTCCCCAATCCGGGTCAGCAGGTCCTCGCCGTGAATCTTGACCGGCATATTGCGCTCTCCGACGATAGCTTTGACATGAAGCTCAACAAAGGGGTCAAGCTCTTCGGCTACCAGCACCTCCTTTACTGAGGTTAGCAGTTTTATTACCAGCTCTTCGGGGAGGGGGTGGGGGGTGCCAATCTTCAGTATGGAGACCTTGTCCTTAATCCCCAGCCAGTTTACCGCCTCTAGAGCGTAGCTGTAGGATAGGCCGCAGGCGATAATGCCCAGTTTGGCACCGCTGGCTAGCTTTAGCTGATTATAGGGTAGAGTATTTACCGCTTTCTTTATTTTCTCAAACCTTTCCAGCATTAAAGGTTTGTTTATTCTGGCTTCACGGGGGGTGTAGACCAGCCGGGTGCGGTCTTTGATAAATTGCCCCTTTCGCCTTTCCCTTGATATCTCTCCCAGGGTAATATCGCTCCGGGCGTGGCCTATCCTGGTTACCGAGCGGAGCATGAAGAGTTGCCCGAACTGCTCGGAGAGTTTAAAGGCGTCGGCCATCATCTCTTTGGCTTCCTGGACTGAGGAGGGCTCAAGGACGGGAATATAGCCTTGTTCAGCAATATAACGGTTGTCCTGCTCGTTCTGGGAGCTCCAGGCCGATGGGTCATCGGCGGAGAGTAGGACCAGCCCCCCTTTAGCACCGATATAGCTGGCGGTCATCAACGGGTCGTGAGCCACATTTACCCCGACATGTTTCATCGAGGCCATGGCTCTTACCCCGCAGATTGAGGCGGCTAAAGCAACTTCAAAGGCTACCTTTTCGTTGGTTGACCACTCGACGTACATATCAAGCTCTTTGGCTACCCCAGCCAAGGTTTCCAGTATTTCACTGGAAGGAGTACCGGGGTAGGCGGCGGCAATCTGGACCCCAGCCTCAATCGCTCCCCTGGCTATTGCCTCATTGCCCAGGACAAAAAGCCGTTGGCCGGGGGCGTCAGAGCTTACGGTTAGTTCTTTCAAGGCTAGCCTCCTTCCTTGGCTTATAGGGTATCATTTAATCAGCCAGCCATAGGCAGTATATCCGATGCTGGTAATGTAATCAAGAATTCATGCTAGAACTTGTTGTGCTTGGGGGCAAATGGTAAAATTTGATAGTAGAAGGGTTCTGGGAGAAGAATGTCGTTAGATAGTATTGTCGTTAAAGGGGCTCGTGAGCACAACCTCAAGAATATTGATGTGATTATCCCCCGGGATAAGCTGGTGGTTATCACCGGTGTCTCCGGCTCGGGCAAGAGCTCATTAGCCTTTGATACCATCTATGCCGAGGGGCAGCGCCGCTACGTGGAATCTCTATCGGCTTATGCCCGCCAGTTCCTGGGCAGGATGGAAAAGCCCGAGGTTGATTATATTGAAGGTTTGAGCCCGGCTATTTCTATTGACCAGAAAGGCCCCAGTAAGAACCCGCGTTCCACGGTGGGCACGGTAACTGAGACCTATGATTACCTGAGGCTGCTTTTTGCCCGTGTTGGTCATCCCCACTGCCCTAAGTGTGGACGGGAGATAACGGCGCAGACGGTGCAGCAGATTGTTGATGCTATTCAGAATATTCCCGCTGGTAGCCGCATTATGATTCTGGCGCCGCTGATAAGGGATCGCAAGGGTGAGTATCAGACGGTCTTTGATGATTTGCGCAAGGCAGGCTATGTCAGGGTTCGGGTTGACGGCGAGATTCATGACCTGTCTGAGGAGTTCCAGCTGGACAAATATAAGAAGCACTTCATTGAGGCGGTGGTGGATCGTTTGGTGGTGGGGCAATCGGAGAGCCAGAGCCGCATTGCCGACTCGGTGGAGACTGCCCTTAAGCTGGGGGCGGGGGTGGTGTTAGTGTCTATTGCTGAAGGTGAGGAACTATTGTTCTCGGAACACTTTGCCTGCGTGCACTGTGGCATTAGCCTGGGTGAGATTGCCCCCCGAACCTTCAGCTTTAATTCACCTCATGGTGCTTGCCCTGCCTGCTCCGGTTTGGGGGTCAAACTGGAGATAGACCCGGAGCTGGTGCTGAATAAAGACCTCTCCATTATGGAGGGAGCAATCCGCCCCTGGCATTCCCATACCTGGTACTTTTACCGGCTGGAGCCTATGGCCAGGACTCACGGCATTTCACTGGATAAGCCCCTGAAGGAACTGAGTCGGGAGCAACTTAACCTGTTGCTTTATGGGGAGGGTGGTGAGACTAAGTATTACCGCAACCGCTTTGGCCGGCTGAGGCGGTATGGTGACGGCTTTGAAGGCATTATCCCGACTATGCAACGGCAGTACAGGGAGACGGAGTCGGAGAACTCGCGGGCTAACATTGAACGCTACATGGTGTCCCGACCCTGTCCTGTCTGTGAGGGTAAGCGGCTCAAGCCGGAGTCGTTAGCGGTGACCATTGGCGATAAGAACATTGTTGAGGTTAGCTCCATGTCGGTCACTCAGGCAATGGAGTGGGTGGCCGCTATCGGCAGTGACGGCAGGAAGGCGGTGCTTAGTAAGCGGGAGCAGATGATAGCCCACCAGATTATTAAGGAGATTCAATCCCGCCTCGGCTTCCTCAGGGATGTTGGCCTGGACTATCTGAACCTCGACCGCTCCTCGGCTACCTTGGCTGGTGGTGAGGCACAGCGCATCCGGCTGGCAACCCAGATTGGCAGTGGGCTTATGGGTGTGCTTTATATCTGTGATGAACCGACTATAGGGCTGCATCCCGCCGACGACTTCCGTTTGATTGAGACCTTGAAGCGGCTGAGAGACCTGGGTAATACCATACTGGTGGTGGAGCATGATGAGGCTATGATGAGGGCGGCTGACCACATTATTGATATGGGGCCTGGGGCCGGGGAGCATGGGGGGTGGATTGTGGCTACCGGGACTCTGGATGATATTATGAATTGCCCTGAATCAAAAACCGGGCAGTATCTCAGTGGCGCCAAGCAGATTCCCTTACCCCCCTCACGCCGCCCTGGCTCGGGTGAGGAGATAGTAATCAAGGGGGCGAGGGAGAATAATCTCAAAGATATAGATGTACATATTCCTCTGGGCAAGTTTGTCTGTATCACCGGGGTTTCTGGCAGCGGTAAGAGTACCCTTATTGACGATATTTTGTATAAGAGGCTGGCGCAACTCTTCTATCGGTCGCGGGAGAGAGCGGGTGACTGTGATGATATTACCGGTATTGAGCATATTGATAAGGTGGTCAATATCGACCAGTCGCCTATCGGGCGTACCCCGCGCAGCAATCCTGCCACCTATACCGGCACCTTTACCCCTGTCCGTGAGCTCTTTGCCACTGTCCCTGAGGCTCGGATGAGGGGTTATGCTCCGGGGCGGTTCTCGTTTAATGTCAAGGGCGGGCGCTGTGAAGCCTGTCGTGGGGAGGGGTTTATCCAGATTGAGATGCAGTTTCTGCCCGATGTCACTGTCCCCTGTGAGGTGTGTAAGGGGAAGCGTTATAACCGTGAGGCTCTGGAGATTCGGTTTAAGGGCAAGAACATCGCTGAGGTACTGGATATGACCGTGGAGCAGGCGCTTGCCTTCTTTGACCATTTCCCCAAGATAAAAAATAAGCTGGCGACGATGCGGGATGTGGGGTTGGGATATATCCGTCTTGGTCAGCCGGCGCCCACACTCTCCGGTGGTGAGGCGCAGCGGGTGAAGCTGGCTACCGAGCTGTCACGGCGGTCAACTGGCAGGACACTTTATATCCTTGACGAACCGACCACGGGTCTTTCCTTTGAGGATATAGCCGTGCTGCTAAGGGTGCTCCAACGTTTGGTTGACACCGGTAATACCGTGGTGGTCATCGAGCATCACCTGGATGTGATTAAGAATGCCGACCATATCGTTGACCTCGGGCCGGGGGCTGGTGACCGGGGTGGATATGTGGTCGTCACCGGCACGCCTGAGGAGATTGCCCGGGTGAAGTCTTCAGCCACTGGTCAGTATTTGGGCCGGGTGTTGCGTGGAGAGCATGCCTTGACTGATTAGCTATTGGCTAGCGGATACATAGCCAGTCTTTTTGTGCCAGATACATTCTGGGAGTGAGCTTGTTATGCCTGAACAGGAAGTTTCGAATGTGACTAGTACCAAGAAGCCGGGCTTTTTCTATGGCTATGTTATCGTTTTTATTGGCTTCGTAAACATGCTATTAATGTTCGGCGCTTTTTATAGCTTTGGTGTCTTTTTCAAACCGCTGTCCACAGACTTTGGCTGGACACGGGCCACAACTTCGGGGGCCTACTCGCTAGGTATGTTTCTGAGTGGCCTTCTGGCTATTGTTATGGGCAAGCTTACCGACCGGTTTGGTCCCCGAATCGTAATGTCACTCTGCGGTTTACTTTTTGGTCTGGGCCTTCTGTTAATGTCCCGGGTCAGCAATATCTGGCAGCTATATCTCTTCTATGGGGTGGTGGTGGGTGTGGGACTGAGCGGTGCCTTTGTCCCTCCGTTATCTACGGTAGCCAGGTGGTTTGTCAAAAGGAGAGGGATAATGACCGGTTTTGTGGTCGCGGGCATAGGTGTCGGTACCCTTATTATCCCTCCGGTGGCTACCTGGCTCATCGAAAAATGGGACTGGAGGACCGCCTACATTGTCATCGGCGCTGTAGCTTTAGTCTTAATTATACTGTCAGCCCAGTTCTTAAAGTTTGGCCCCAGGCGAATGGGGCTGTTGCCCGACGGGGAGACTGAGGAAGCGGCGGGCTTGAATTTACACGCCAGGGGATTTTCTCTTCGAGAGGCAATGGGCAGCTGGCAGTTATGGGTGCTTTTCTCTATACTATTCTGCTTCGGCTACTGTTTGCATACTGTACTTGCCCACATTGCCAACCATGCCACCGATCTGGGGTTTTCAGCTACCGTTGGCGCCGGTCTTGTGGCGGTTGTTGGGGGTTTAAGTGTTGCGGGCAGAATTGCAACCGGTAGTATTACCGACAGGGTGGGGAGCAAGCCGCCGCTTATCATCAACCTTATCCTGATGTCAGGCGCTTTATTCTGGCTGTTGGCGGCCGGAGAGCTTTGGATGTTTTACCTGTTTGCCATTGTTTTAGGTTTCGCTTACGGCGGTCTGGCGGCAATGGAATCGCCAATAGTTGCTGAGTTATTTGGCTTGAGCTCGCACGGGGTTATCATGGGGGTTGCTTCGTTTGGCTACACCGCCGGCGGGGCGGTTGGCCCGTTGGTGGCTGGTAGTATATTTGATACATTTGCCAGCTACCAGATAGCCTTCCTGATTTGCGCTGTGGTTTGTATTTCAGGTATTGTACTGGCGTGGCGACTAAAACCACCGGCCAGTATTTAAGCCGAGTGTTGCATAAAGACGAGGACATGGAGTATGCTTTGAGTGGGTAGCTATTTCCGCCTGGTAGTAAAGGAGGCGAGGTGACTCGAGAGGAAGCGCTGGACTCAATCAAAGCTAATATCGAGAATAAAAACACGATAAAGCATATGCTGGCTACCGAGGCGATTATGCGGGCTTTAGCCAAGCGCTTTGGCGAAGATGAGGAGGAGTGGGGGCTGACCGGGCTACTGCATGATATTGACATGGAGCTTACCGAAGGGGATATGAGCACCCACAGCCGGCTGGGAGCTGACCTGGCCAGGGAGCTGGGTGCCAGCGAGGCGATGGCTCACGCCATCCTGTGCCATAATCAAGCCCACGGCATTCCCATGGAGACCAATCTGGATAAAGCCCTGTGTTGTGCCGACCCGCTGACCGGCTTAATCATTGCCGCCGCCCTGGTGCGACCCGATAAAAAGCTGGCCGGGGTTGAGGCGAAGTCGGTGGGGAAGAAGTTTAAGGAAAAAAGTTTTGCTGCCGGCGCTAACAGGGAGCAGATTGCTCAGTGTGCTGAGCTCGGGATTGAGCTTGACGAGTTTCTCGAGCTGGGGCTGGAAGCAATGAAGGGAATTGCCCCGAACCTGGGGCTTTAGGTCAACTCACCTCAATCGTTGAGCCCTGGGCAGTCTTGATAATATCAATCCGTGTCGGGAAGGCGTCCCTCATCTCCTCCATGTGGGTAATGACCAGTATCTTTTCAAAGTCGTCCTGAATTGAGTTTATTGCCTCTTTAACCTTTTCAATGCCGACGACATCCTGGGTGCCAAAGCCTTCGTCAATGATGAGGGTGGGAAGGGGAGCTCCGGCTCTTCTGGCTAATAGCTTGGACAGGGCAATACGAACGGCAAAGTTGATGCGAAAGGCTTCACCACCGCTGAACATTTCATAGTTTCGTGTTCCCAGTTCATCAGCAATTTTTATATCCAGGGTCTCCATTAAATCCCCTTTCTTGGTCTCTCTCTGGGTTTCAATCTTGACGTGCATCCGGTTATCGGTCATCCGTCCCAGCAGTCGGTTGGCTTCGGCTTCAATTTCAGGGAGCGCCATCTCAATTAGCAGGGCCTGTATCCCCTTTTTGCCGAAGGCCTGGGCCAGGTCTTTATAGATTTTCTCCTCTCGTGACGCTTGACCCAGCAGTCTACCCTTTTCCTTCTGTTGCGTCTCCAGCTCAACACAGCGCTCCAGTTTTGACTTCACCTGCCACATCAGCTCCTGGGCTTGTTTTTGTTGGGTGGCCAGCGCTTGGTGTTCGGTCTCCGCCTGGGTTAAATCACTGGTCAGCCGGGGGAGGGCTTTGAGTTCTTTATCTAGCTCCTGGCTTTTCTGGTGGTCGGCCTCCAGCCTCTGGCGCAGCTCCTGGCTGGCTTCCTCGGCTTTGTGGGCTGCCTCCTTCTCTTGACTTAAGAGCCTGTCAGCTTCTTCCAGTTTCCGCTTGGGGCTTTCGTACTGCTCTAGTTCGGTGAGGCGGTGGCGCACCTGTTCGTGCTGCTGTGAATCGTAATCAAGCTGGGCTGTTTCCTGCTCGACCCGGGCTAAAGCCTCTTGCTCGGTAGCGGCGAAGTCTTTGCTGGCCAGGCGCTGTTCGATTTCATTAAGACTCTCCTTGGCTTGGTTTAGCTGGTTTTCGACGCCCTGGGCTTCATTGATGCCCTGCTTCAAGAGGCTGACCTGGCTCTGCGCCAAGGCTTTATCCTGATTTAATCTGGTTTCCAGCGGGGCTATTTCGCTTTCCAGTGCCTCAAGCTCTGTTTTCTTGTCCGCCAGTTCGGTTTGGTTTGACTTCAATGAGTCAGCTTTGCCATCCCGGTCGGTGATGTATTTGGCTTCAATCCGTTGTAAGCCGTCGGTGCCTACCTCAGTCTCACACAGGGGACAGGTAGCCCCCTCCTGGTGGGACAGTAAATCGAGCTTTTCCTCTATATCCTGTATTTCTTTTTCCAGGCGGGTCTGGCTGGACTCCAGGTAGTTTAATTGCTTCCGTAGCTCCTGGCCGGCCTGCTTTTTCTGGCTTAGCTCCGCCTCCTGCTCCGCTAGCTTTTGTAGCCGGGCTTCCGCCTGCTGTAGCTCGGTTCTAAGCTGGGGTAGCTTTGCCGATTTAGCCTCTAGTTCGCTGATTCGGCTCTGGGCTAATTTGTGTTCGGTGATTAAGTTTGCCTGCGCCCGCTCGATAGCCATCTCCAGCTGGCTCCTTCTCTCCCTTAGCTTGACCAATAGCCCCAGCTTCTGGTTTAGCTCCTCGCTTTGTTTACGGGCTTCGGTGAGCTGAGTATAGCCCTCTTCTATCTTCGGGCGCTGGGCGATAAGCCCCTCGTGTTCTTTGATGCGGGCCTGATATTGAGTGACTTCCTGGTCACGGCGCTCCAGCTCTCTTTTGGTGGCGGCTATATGCTCCTCAAGCTGGGCCAGTTGTGACCTCTTGTTTTCCAGAGCCTCCTTTTTCTGCCTCAGGTTATTGAGCATTGATTCATGCCCGGTTATTAGTTGGTCAATCTGGGCCAGCCCCGCCTGCGCCTGCTCCACCTCAGCCTCATAGACGGGCTTTCTGGCCAGTTCCTGGCTAATGCCCTCGATAGCGCGGTCAAGCTGCTCTTTTTCCATCTCCTGCTGTCTGGCACGGTCTTTAGCCGCTTCCTCAAGCTGGTCGTAGAGGGAAAGCCCCAGGATATTGCCCAGCACCTCCTTGCGCCTGGTGGGGGGCTGGTTGGTGAACTCGTCGGCGTGGCCCTGCCTGAGGAAGGCGCTGTTAATGAAGGTAGCGTAGTCCATGTGGAGGGTATCGATAATCTTCTGCTGGGTCTGGGTTATGCTGTCGGCGCTGATGGACTTGAAGCTGCCGTTGCTGGCTA
>JAUWGI010000072.1 GCA_030606505.1 Deltaproteobacteria bacterium | reverse complement strand
ATACTTGCTATGGTAAGTTTGTACTTTTATTGGGCTATAATGACCATTATTGTACAGTATAGTACAGTATAGTCTATCATAGTCTATATTGATGTCAAGATGAATTATCTTAACTCTTGTTACCAATGGGCTAGTCAATAGGTAGGGTTACCAACGTCTATGTGGGGGGTTACTGGCTAGTGGTTAAAGCTTAGGGGAAGGGTGGTCTAGCCCGGTAGCGGGTTCGTTTGGCCTCAGAGGTTCCTATTGTCCTAAGGTTTAAGAAGTCCAGTTCGTATTCCTCAATCAGTCCCTCGGCGGCAAAGCTGAAGTATTTGTTGCCGCCGATTATGATATGGTCCAGGAACTTAATCTGCATGATGTTACCGGCAAAGACCAGACCTCTGGTTACTTCTTTATCATATCGGCTTGGCTCGGGGTCGCCGGAGGGGTGGTTGTGGACAAAAATCAGCGAACTGGCGCTTTGCCTGATGGCCTTTTCCATGACTTCGCGGGGGGAGAAGGAGCTGCTGTCTACCGTGCCTTCAAAGAGGTCGGCGGTGTCAATAATCTGGTTCTGGGTATTTAAATAGATAACCTTGATTAGCTCTTTCTTGAGGTCCCGCATGGAGTGATAGAGATAGTCAAAAATCTCTTTGGCCGATTTATATACCGGCTTATCCACAATTTGCTGTCTGAGAAACTCGGTGGCTACCTCCCGCACCAGCTTGATGCCGAAGGCGCTGTGAGGGCCAATGCCTTCTACCTGCTGTAGCTCTTCGAGTGAGGCGGAAAGTGCCCCCCTCAGGGTCTTGAATTTCTTTAGGACCTCTTTGGCCGGCTGTTTGCAGTCTTTGCGGGGGGCGCCCAGGGTCAGGAGCAGTTCAATGATTTCATAGTCATGGAATCCGGCAAGCCCCGACTTGAGGAACTTTTCCCTTAATCTTTTTCTATGTCCTGTTGCTGGGTCTTTCTTCGTCATCAGTCGGCTCCTCGGCTGGTTTAAGGCTGTCTAAAATCTCCTGGGATTTCTGGCGGTAACCATAGGCCACCATTATCCGGCAGGGGAGACTGGAAACACCCATGAATGATATGACGTCCCGGGGGTTAATCATGGCCGGAATGCCGTTTTGAACGAGTATATCCTTCCATATCTCAGCGGTTAGCTGGTCGGGGGCGGTGGTTAGCAGTAGCCACTGCTCCTTTTTAGCCATTGGTCTCTACCTTTAGCCCTTCCTCCCCCACCAATTCTACCAGACGCTGGTGGAGTTCCGGACAGTAGCTGGTGTATATATTGGACAGCTTGAGGTTGATTATCTTTTCCCCGTTGACGATGCACAGGTTTACCTCGTCTTCGCCGGGGAAGCGCCGCAGGATGTCAACCAGTTTGTTAAGGTGGGCGGTATCGCTGGCCTCGTCGCTGGTCTGGCTTAAGTGTATTACCAGCCGGTGACTTTGGGCCGGGGGTGGCGGTGGTGCTTCTGGCTCTTTAACTGCTGCCGTTTCCTCGGGGGGGGACGGCTCCAGCTCATAGCGGCGCACGTTGTCGCAGCTAAGCTGCACCTGGTCATTCCTCATCCTTACCTTACCTTCGACCAGCAGGATATTGCCTTCCTGCCAGAGGTCTCTGGTATTGGCGTAGACCTTGGGCCAGACCATTACCTCTAATCTGCCGTCCAGGTCTTCCAGCACCGCGCTGGCAAAGGGACGCCGGTCTCTGGTAAACGAATGATGGACTGAGGCTACCATCCCGGCTACAGGAATGGTCTGCCCCACTAACTCGGCATCAATATGACCGCAGAGGAAAGCATTTCCCGCCGCCGCTTTGCCGGCAAAGGCGCTAAAAGGGTGCTCGGACAGGTATACCCCCATCAGTTCCCTCTCCCAGCCTAGTTTTTCCTTGGTGGTGATATCGGCGGGGGGGAGGTCAAGGCTGGGGAGGGGGGCTGACACCTCCTCACCCCACAGGTCAAACAGAGTGGATTGGCCGGTCTCCTTTAGATGCTGTTCCCGCTGGGCTAGAGCCAAGATACGGCCGACATTGTGGAGCAGCGTGCCCCGGTCGCCCAGGCAGTCCAGGGCGCCGGCTTTAGTTAAGCTTTCCATGGCCCGCCGGTTCATGCCCCGCAGGTCAACACGGCGGCAGAGGTCTTCAATTGATTTGAACTCGCCATCCTTCTGGCGTTCGGCAACCAGTGGCTCTACTGCCCCCAGCCCCACGTTCTTAATCGCGTTCAGCCCGAAGCGAATGGCGGGGTTGCCCTCCCCGTCACTTTCTATAGAGAAACTGACCCGGCTGCGGTTTACGTCCGGGGGCAGCACGGTGATGCCCAGACGGCGGCACTCGGCAACGGCTGTGCCCACTTTCTCTAACTGGTCGGAATGGGCAATGAGGAAGGCGGTGATATACTCCGCCGGGTAGTTTGCCTTGAGATAGGCGGTCTGATAGGCGATAAGGGCATAGCTGAAGCTGTGAGCCTTGTTGAAGGCGTAGCCGGCGAAGGGCTCGATGAGGGCGAAAACCTCGTCGGTTACATCGGCGGAGTAGCCCAGCTTTTTGGCGCCGCTGACAAAATTACGCCTCTCCTTTTTCATTACCGCGGCGATCTTCTTACCCATCGCCTTGCGGAAGACATCGGCCTGACCCAGGCTGTAGCCGGCGAAGGCCTGGACGATGAGCAGCACTTGGTCCTGGTAGACAATTACCCCATAGGTCTCCTCAAGGATGCTGGCCAGCGCCGGGTGGGGGTAGCGGATGGGCTCGATGCCGTGCTTGGCTTTGATAAAAGTGGGGATGTGCTCCATGGGGCCGGGGCGGTAGAGGGCTATCATGGCGGCAATATCGCTGAAGGTGGTGGGCTTGAGTTCCTTTATATAGCGGCGCATGCCGGCTCCCTCCAGTTGAAATACGCCCATCGTTTCTCCTGAAGACAGCAGGGCGAAGGTCTTGGCATCGTCCATGGGGATGTGGTGCGAATCGATATCAACACCGCGGCTCTGGCTGATAATCTCCCTGGCCTTGCCCAGAATGGTGAGGTTGGCCAGGCCGAGAAAGTCCATCTTGAGCAGCCCGATACGGGCGATGTCTTCCATGGTGAACTGGGTCATAACCCCGGCTTCGCCGTTGCCTTTGCTCACCCTTTGCAGGGGGACATAGTTGGTGAGCGACTCTTTGGCGATAACGACACCGGCGGCGTGGGTGCTGGCGTGGCGGGCACCGCCCTCCAGTTTCTGGGCGGAATCAACCAGATTGCGGATGACGGCATCCTCCTGGTAGATAGTGCGCAGTTCGCTGTTTTCCTCCAGGGCTCGCTCCAAGGTCATCCCCGGCCGGAAGGGAACCAGCCTGGCGACGCGGTCAACATCGCTGTAGGGCATGCCCAGCGCCCGACCTACATCCCTGAGGGCGGCCCTGGCGCCCAGGGTGCCGAAGGTGATAATCTGGGCGACGTGGTCCTGGCCGTATTTCTGGGATACGTAGGCGATAACCTCGTCGCGGCGGACATCTTCAAAGTCCAGGTCTATATCGGGCATCTCCTTGCGCTCTAAATTGAGGAAGCGCTCGAAGACCAGCTTATTCTCGATCGGGTCGACCTCGGTGATGCCCAGGCAGTACAGGACAATACTGGCGGCGGCGCTGCCCCTGACCCCGAACAGGATGCCGTGCTCTTTGGAATAGGTGATGATGTCCCAGACCACCAGGAAGTAGTTGGCAAACTGGGTCTGTTTGATGACCTCCAGTTCGTAGTCCAGGCGCTGTTTTATTTCGGGGGTGGACTGGGGGTAGTATTTGGGCAGGTTTTGGTGGCAGAGGTCAGCCAGAAACTGGTCGGCGGTCTTATCCTGGGGCAGGTCTACCTCGGGGAGGTGAAGACGGCCGAACTCAAGCTTGAGGTTACACATCTCGGCGATACGCCCGGTATTTTCCAGGGCCTGGGGAATATCCTTATAAAGCTCCGCCATCTCCTCGGGGGTCTTGAGGTAATAGAAGTCGCCGGCCATCTTTATTCTCTTCTCGTCATAGATGGAGGTGTTGGTGCCGATACACAGAAGCAGGTCGTGAGAGGCAGCGTCCTCCCGATTGATATAGTGAACATCGTTAGTGGCTACCAGGGGTATACCCAGCTCAGCACTCATAGGGATGAGTGCTTGGTTTACCTGCTCCAGCTCGGCGATAGGGTGCCTCTGTATTTCCAGGTAGAAATCGCCGAAGGTCTGCTTGTACCAAAGAGCCGCCTGCTTCGCCTCCTCAAGCTGCCCCTTCAGGATGAGCTGGGGAACCTCGCCGCCCAGGCAGGCGCTGAGGGCAATAAGACCTTCATGATGCTGCTCCAGAAGCTCTTTATCCACCTTGGGCTTGTAATAGAAGCCCTCGAGATTGGCCTTGGTGGTGAGCTGAATCAGGTTGTGGTAGCCGGTCTGATTTTTAGCGAGGAGAACCAGGTGGTAGTGGGTTTTATCGCTGGCCTCGCGGCCGAAGCGGCTGTTGGGAGCCAGATAGACCTCGCAGCCGATGATGGGCTTTATTCCCGCTTCCCTGGCGGCCAGGTAGAGCTGGATGGCGCCATACATGGCACCATGGTCGGTTATGGCCAGGCTGTCCATGCCCAACTCCTTGGCTCTCTCCACCAGCTGCGGGATGCGGCACATGCCGTCAAGCAGGCTGTATTCGGTATGAACGTGGAGATGGCTGAACATGGCTACCGACTATTATAGCATAGGGTTTGTCTTGGGGGTATGTTTTTGAGACCTATAAGACAAAATTAATATAGGGTGTTTAAGAGGGACGAAGTCCCTCTTTCAAAAAATCTTCCCCCTCTCCTTTGAAG
>JAUWGI010000032.1 GCA_030606505.1 Deltaproteobacteria bacterium | reverse complement strand
GACATGAATGGTGACGCTGGTATAGGAGAGCCTGGTTTCTATCTCCTGCTCCAGCTGGTCGCACAGCCGGTGTGCTCTCTCCACACTGATATGCCTAGATACCACCAGGTGAAAATCAATGTGGCGCTGGCTGCCCGCCTTGCGGGTGCGTATCTTATGGAAACCGGCTATCAGGTCGCCGTGTTCCTTGATGCAGGCGACTATCTCGTCCTCCTCCGCCTGGGGCAGCTTTATATCCATCAGGCCGCCGAAGGACTTCTTCATGGTGAGGAAGGCAGTCCGGCCGATGAGTATGGCTACCAGCAGGGCGACGATGGAGTCCAGTATGGCAATTCCGGTGAACTGGACTAAAATCAGCCCGACTAAGACCGCCCCCGAACTCAACACATCGGCGAGCAGGTCGCGAGCGGTGGCCTCCAGGGCTATAGATTCGGTGGCGCGGGCTACCCTTAATAGATACCAGGAAACAAGCAGGTTTACGGCTACCGCCGCCGCCGTCACGTAGATACCCAGGGTCACCAGCTCCACTACTCCCCCGGCAATAAGCCTGACTATCGCCTGGTAGGCAATGATGCCGGCGGCGACAAATATCATGGCGGCGATGACCACGCCGGCGATATTCTCCGCCTTGCCGTGGCCAAAGGGGTGGCGCTCGTCGGGGGGTTTGCTGGCAATCCTGATGCCGGTGTAGCCGATGATTACCCCGAAGAGGTCGATAATGCTGTGGACGGCGTCAGCCCTAATGGCGATACTGCCGGTAACGATGCTGGCGGCCGTTTTAATCACTATCAGCAGGCTGACGGCAAAGATAGCCAGCTTGGCGGCGCTCTCTTTTGTGGCCAGCATGATTCATGCCTCTTTGGTTTTAGCCCGGCGCAAAGGAATCAGATTGCCCCACTCCCCCCTCTCCCAGACGATAAGCAGGGTGGGGGCAAGGAACAGTGAGCTATAGGTGCCGACAATGACGCCGATGAGCATAACCAGGGCGAAGTTCTGAATAGAGGCACCGACAAAGAGCAGCAGGGCTAAGACCACGAAAAAGGTGGTCAGGCTGGTATTCAGGGAACGGCTCAGGGTATCCACCAGGCTGTTATTGACCACCATCTCGAAATCGGGGTGTACTCCCCTTCTCAGATTCTCACGGATGCGGTCAAAGACAACCACGGTGTTGTTGATGCTGTAACCGATAACGGCCAGAACACCGGTGATGAACATAATGTTAATCTCCCAGTCCATAATGGCGCCCAGGATGGAGAAAATACCGGTTACCACCACCACATCATGCACCAGGGCGATGATGGCACAGATGCCATAGTGGAAGGGCTTGGGCATGCGGCGAAACGCCCAGGTAATATAGAGCAGTATGCCCACGGCGGCCACCGCCACGGCGATAATGGCGTTACTGACGGTCTCGGCGGCCACCATCGAGGACACCGAATAAAATTCCCTCTCGGTCAGGGCGCCGAAGCGGGCGCCCAGAGCCTCCTCCAGGTCTAACCTCTCCGCTGCCGCCAGCTCCTGGGTGCGGATAAAGAAATCACCGGCGCCGGTGCGCTGAATGATAGCATTGTCATAGCCCAGGCTGGTCAGCTCCTCTTTTAGCTCACTCTGGGCTACCTCCTGCTCGAAGTTCAGCGTGAGCATGGAGCCGCTGCTGAACTCAATCCCCGGTTTGAGACCAAAGACCACCAGTGCGATAATGCCGATCAGGATGACAATCTCCGAGACAATCAGGAAGGTAGACCTTTTACCGGTGATATCAAACATTATTTCTTCTCCCGATGAGCACTGAATAGCCAGGTCTTCTTGGCCAGGGGCGTGCCCACGAACAGCCGCAGCAGGGTGCGGGTGACGATGATGGCACTGAACATGCTCACCAGCACACCGATAAGCAGCGCCACCGCAAAACCGGTTACCGGGGCGCTCTCCACGATGCTGCTGCCCAGCCAGATGAGAATAACACAAACGATCATGGTGGTTACATTGCTATCCCTGATAGCCGTCCAGGCACGGTTAAAGCCGGCCTCAATAGCCGCCCCCAGCGTCCTGCCGGTGGCGAACTCTTCTTTCATACGTTCAAATATAAGCACATTGGCATCCACCGCCATGCCGATAGAGAGGACAAAACCGCCGATACCGGCCAGGGTGAGGGTTACCGGAATCAGCTTGAATATGGCCAGCACCACCGCCCCGTAGAAAACGAGTGCCAGGCTGGCCAGAACACCGGGCAGGCGGTAGTAGATAATCATGAAGAGCATGACCAGCATTATGCCAATCAGCCCTGCCTTAATGCTCATATCGATGAAGTCGGCGCCCAGTATCGGCGATACCGTCTGCTCGTAGATGGGGGTGAGCGGCACCGGAATACGCCCGGCATTAAGCAGCTGCGATAGTTCCGTAGCCTCGCTCAGGCTCAAGCCCTCAATCTGCCCCCGGTCGGTAATCTGGCTTCGCACAATGGGGGCGATGGGCTGTCCGTCCTCCCCCAGCAGGGGCTCGCCGCTTAAGAAAATGGCCAGCGGCTGGCCGATAAGCCGGCCGGTTACTTCCCCGGATATTTCACTCCCCTCCTCGTCCCATTCAAAGTACAACCGTATTCTGCCCAGGTCACCCTGGCCGACATAGGTATTCTCATTGAAGTAGCCGCTGGTGAGCACCTTCTCCTGGCCGTCGATGGTGGCGGCGGCCGGCACCCACTCCGCCTCCCCATCCTCACCCACCACCAGCTCCCGGAACTCAAGCAGGGCGGTCTGGCCGATAAGACTCTTGGCTTTCTCCGCCTCGCTTACCCCAGGCAGTTCCACCAGTATACGGTCTCCACCCTGCTTCTGGATAAGCGGCTCGGTTACCCCCAGGATATTAATCCGCCGCTCGATAACGGCCACGGCGCCGTTCAGGGCCTCGGCCTCGGTACCCGGCTCCACATCGGAAAAATCAGCCTGGTAGACCATGTGAATGCCGCCCTGCAAATCCAGCCCCAGCCGCATCTCCTCCCTGTCGAACAGAGGGTAAACCAGGGCACAGACGGCAAAGGCAAAGATAATCACTATTACTGCGAAAACCAGCGTATTTCTTCTAAGCATATCTATTCACTGCCCCGGTTAAATCATTTAATACAAGACGTCAGCCAACCGCATTTCCAGCCACCAGCCTCTCCCGGATATAAGCCAGAGCTTCTTCCCTGGTGGCCACCTCACCCGAGGCCTGCGCCTCGCGCACCGACTCCAGAAGCTGCCCCATCCGGGGGCCCGGCTTCATATTTAAGATATTGATTAAATCGTGCCCGGTAACCAGTCTGGCCGGTGCAACCAGCTTCTCCTGCTCGGTATGCTGGGCCAGGACATAGTCCACCAGACGGGCATGCTCCTGCCAGCCGGTTAAGCTTAAATTCGGTCCCCGGGTGGCCAGGTGATCAGCCAGGCTCAGGAAAAGGATATCGATGCCCGCCTCCCCACAGTCACGAAAATAGCGGTAAATCGCCCGGCGGGTGGGCAGCCCTTCCTGGCTCATCTGGCCCGGCCTCAGGTGGTGGTTTATCATCACCTCCACTAATTTAACCTCTTTGCCGCTAAAGCGCAACCTTTCCAGAATATTCACGGCCACGGCCGCCCCCTCCTTGGCATGCCCCAAAAAACGCGTCCGCCCGTCCTCGGTAAGGGCTTTGGTCTGGGGCTTAGCCACGTCGTGAAGCAGCGCCGCCAGCTTTAATAACGAACGGCGGGTGCTGCCGCCGCTTACCGGACGGGCAAAGTGCTTAGCTAAAACCTCTGACCAGGGCACCGCCGCCAGGACTTCGTCGCCGGCATATTCCCAGCTACCCTGGTGAAGGAGAAAGTCAACAGCGACCACCACTTTAAGGGAATGCTCAAAGACGTCCCAGAAGTGCTCTTTGGGCTGCCCCACCCCTTTTGCCTTCGCCATCTCGGGGAAGATAGCGGTAAGCAGCCCCAGCTCATCGAGGTAGAGCAGAAACCGCCCGGAACCCGGGACGGCCAGCAGTCGCAGCAGCTCCTCCCTCACCCTCTCCCCGGAGACACCGGCGATAAGATGAGAGTGGCGCTTCAACAGAGTCTCGGTCTGGCCGTCAAGGGTAAAGTCAAGCTCAGCCGCCAGGCGCACCGCCCGCAGCAGGCGGGCGGCATCCGATGAGAAAGCCGTCCCGGAAACAACCCGTATTATTCTATCCTTAAGGTCATCCCGACCATTAAAGGGGTCAATCAGGGGGATATCGTCTTGGCTAAGCTCGCTGAGGTCAACGGCCATGGCGTCTATGGTGAAATCGCGACGGCTTAAGTCCTGCTCAATGCTGCCCCCAAAAGCGGCAAAATCGAGCTGCCAGTGGTCTCCCGACGGCGCCTTTTTATCCTTCACCACCACCCTGCCCACCTTGTTGGCCTCGTCCAGCCGGACGAACTTGCCGCCAAGGGCATCGGCCAGGCGGGGGGCAATCTCCAGGGCATCGGCGGCCAGGGCGATATCAATATCAGCGGTGTCCCGCCCCAGCAGTACGTCACGGACAAAGCCACCGACCAGATATGATTTTATACCCTGCAGGTCCAGAAGATTATTTACCGTGGCCAGTAATGACCAGGTTCCAGTCTCAATAGATAGCTTCAAGTCTTCTTCCCCAATAAGGTTCTAAAGCTACACTATACTACCACTGCGTCTTCTTATCAAGTGGGGAATTAAAAAAGCCTGCCACCAGGCTCTTTTGGGGACAGGCTGCAAAAGGGGCCAGTTGTCCGGGGTGAAAACTGCTTAAAGCAGCGGTTTAAGACTCCTTCTCTTTTTTGGCGGTCTTGGCGATGCTGTTTAAGATACTGAGGATGCCGATGACGGCGCGCTGGACATCAATCGG
Source organism: Deltaproteobacteria bacterium (assembly GCA_030606505.1). Taxonomy (GTDB): domain Bacteria; phylum Chloroflexota; class Dehalococcoidia; order Dehalococcoidales; family BS750m-G39; genus JABMRW01. Next base: position 2,926 of record JAUWGI010000032.1, on the reverse strand, counting down.
CTCCTGCGCCAGCACTCTGGCCACATAGGGGTCCAGGTCCCCCCGGCCACCATATTGGGCACGGCTCTCCGCCAGGCTGGGGTGCTGCTGGGGGGACAGGTAGCCGGCCAGGGTGAACAGCTCGTCCTCCTCAAAGCCTAGAGGCCCGGCGATTCTCCGCAGCACCGAGCCCGAGGGGAAACGCTCGCCCCTCTCGATGCGGCCCAGGTGCGACGCCGATACGCCCGCCATAGAACTAAGCTCACGTAGCGTTAACGGCAGCGAAACTCTCTGCTGCTTGAGTATTCTGCCGAGATCGGTTCTTGCTTCTTCCATATTGAGCGAATTATAGTTCGCCAACTGGCAAATGTCAACAGGGAGCGGGCTTAGGAAGTTAACCTTAATTTACCAGATTTCAAGAGCAATTAAAGCATAATAGTTGACAAAAGGCAAATTTAATGGTATACTATATGCCAATTGGCATATGAAGGAGAAGCCATGATACTGAAAACGCGGGTCTTTACCTTATGTGTCAGAAACTATAAGAACCTGACCGAGCTGGCCCGGGCCATGGAGATATCGGTGAGCCAGGTCTATCGTGTCCTTGAAGGCAAACGCAACATCAACCGCAAATTTATCATCGGCGCCATGAAGGCCTTCCCCGGCTACAAGTTCGATGACCTCTTCTACTTTGTCCCCGAAACGACAGTTGGCCAAAAATCGGCAGTCCAGCGGCTAGCCGAGAGTCCACGCAGGCAATCGTTAAGCCTGGGCAAGAAGGCCTAGGCATTACCCCCCTTTAGAGTAGCGTTACCTCCGGTTCAACCTTATGCAGCTTATCGTTGCTTTCCAGGTGGTCAATGTAGAGCACCCCGTTTAAGTGGTCAATCTCGTGCTCCAGTGCCTGAGCCAGCAGCTCCTCGGCCTTAATCCTTATCTCCTTGCCGCTTAAATCTTTGCCCTTAACCGTAACCCGCTGGGCGCGCTGTATCTCGCCGAAGTAGCCGGGAACACTCAAGCACCCCTCGGTTACCAGCCTCTCCCCCACCTTGCGCACTATCTCCGGGTTAATCAGGACGAAATCCTCTTCCTCGGGCATGCCGAGAACAATCACCCGCAGGGGAACACCTACCTGCGGAGCCGCCAGCCCCACCCCGGAGGCGGCGTGCATGGTCTCAATCATATCGCCGGCCAGCTTCCGGATTGAGCCGTCGATATTCTTAACCCGCTTTGATTTCTGTCTCAATATCGGTTTGGGGAGAGTAAGCATAGAGAGAATAGCCATAACTGTCCTCTGGTTACAGTTTACCTAACTGAGGCCCACCGGGTCAATGTCCACCACCCAACCCTGGGGGAAGGGTACCGGGGCGAGAAATTCAGAAAGCTCCCGGCCGCGGAGGATAAGCTGCCAGCGGAAGCGGCCCCGCAGGCGGTGGATGAAGGCTGGGGCCGGCCCGATAATCTCGATATCGGCTATGCCCTGTGAGTCTATCTCCTGGCTGATTAATCTCTTCATTCTTTCTGCCTCCCGCTGGCAGAGAATATCGTTGGTATGGCTGTAGGTAAGACAGGCCAGCCGGCTGAACGGCGGGTTGCGCAGCTGGCGGCGGTATTCGACTTCCTTATTATAGAAGGCAGCGTAGTCGTGTTTGGCCGCCGCCTGGATGGCGTAGTGCTCCGGGGTGTAGGTCTGGATGATAACTTTACCACCCCTTATCCCCCGCCCGGCTCTCCCCGCCACCTGTGATAAAAGCTGAAATGTCCTCTCACCGGCGCGGAAATCGGGCAGGTTGAGGGCGGTATCGGCGCTGACCACCCCCACCAGGGTGACCAGGGGCAAATCCAGCCCCTTGGCGACCATCTGGGTGCCGATAAGTATATCCGCCTGATGGCTGCGGAATTTGCTTAAAATTTCATCATGGGCGTATCTGCCCCGGGTGACATCGGTATCCCAGCGCAGCAGCCGGGCGGTGGGGAAGTTATAGCCCGCCTCCTGCTCCAGCTTCTGGGTACCCAGCCCCAGAAATTTTAGATTTCGCCGGGTACAGCGGGGACAGCTCTCCGGCACCGGCATATGGTAGTTGCACTGGTGGCAGACCAGCCTGTCCTCGGCCAGATGATAGTTGAGGGGAACCTCACAGCGCTTACAGCGTAAAACAAAGCCGCAGCTGCGGCACTGGATAAAAGTGGCCGCCCCCCGCCGGTTGAGAAAAAGAATAACCTGCTCATCATTGGTCACCGCCTGGCTTATCGCCTCGGACAGGGAGCGGCTGAAAAGGCTGCGTATCCCGGCTTTAAGCTCTTCTTTCAAGTCCACCACCTCCACCTGCGGCAGCGCCGTGCCGACACGGGGGGTAACCCGCCCCGGCAGCTGAAGTAATTTATAACTCCCCTGCTGGGCGTGGTAAAAGCTCTCCACATCGGGGGTGGCGCTGCCCAACACGACCACCGCCCCGGTTAATTCAGCCAGCTTCAGGGCGACATGGCGGGTGTGGTAGCGGGGCGACTTATCGGGCTGCTTGTAGGTCCACTCGTGCTCCTCATCAAGAACAATAAGGCCCAGGTCGGGCTGAGGGGCAAAGACGGCGCTGCGGGGGCCGATGACGACATCGAACTCCCCCTTCCTGATGCGCTGCCACTCGTCGAACTGCTCGCCCAGGGAAAGCTGGCTGTGCAGCACGGCCACCCTGCCGGGGAAGCGGGCGGCGAATCTCTCTATGGTCTGCGGGGTGAGGGCGATTTCGGGAACCAGGACTATACCCCTCTTCCCCAGCCTTACTGTCTCCGCCAGCGCCTGAAGATAGACTTCGGTCTTGCCGCTGCCGGTGACCCCGTGTAAAAGAAAGACTCCACCTTCACCCCCCGATAAGCCGGACTTAATCTCTTCAAAGGCCGTCTTCTGCGCCGGGGTGAGGGTGAGGGGATAGGATGGGGTAACGTTATGGAG
>JAUWGI010000052.1 GCA_030606505.1 Deltaproteobacteria bacterium | reverse complement strand
GGACCGGCTGGTGCAGGTGGTGACCAACCTGCTCAGCAACGCCATCAAGTTTACCCCCGAGGGAGGCAAGATTGAGGTTAAAGCGCGGTTACGCGAGCGCGATAAGTCAAGGGAAAAAGCGGATATGGTAATGGTCAGCGTCACCGACAGCGGCATCGGCATTGCCGCCAAGGACTACGATAATATCTTCGAGAAGTTCAAACAGGTAGGAGATACCCTCACCGATAAACCCAAGGGGACCGGCCTCGGCCTGCCCATCTGCAAGGAGATAATAGAGCACTTCGGGGGCAAGCTCTGGGTGGAGAGCCAGCTGGGCAAGGGCAGCACCTTCTTCTTCACCCTGCTCATGGCGCCGGCCGCCGGGGTGGAAGCGCCCGAAGCCGGGGAGACGGAAGAGCCGGCCGAGGTGGCTATCACCGGCGACAAGACCGTCCTGGTGGTGGATGATGAGGCCAACATCCGCCGTTTCCTGAGCCATGAGCTTAAAAAGAGGGGCTATAGAGTCCTTCAGGCCTCAGGGGGCAACGAGGCGATGGAGCGGGCCCGGAAACACCACCCCGACCTGATAACCCTGGACGTGCTGATGGGCGGCATGAACGGGTTCGATGTCACCGCCGTGCTCAAGAATGACCCTGAGACCAAGGATATACCGATACTGATTATCTCGGTAGTGGAAGACAGGAAGCGGGCCTACCAGCTGGGAGTAAACGACTATCTGACCAAGCCCTTTAAGATAGAGGCGCTGATAGACAAGGTAAACCAGTTACTGCGGGATGCCCAGAAGAAGATACTGGTGGTGGATGACGACAAAAACCTGGTCAAGTCACTGAAGTATCAACTGGGCAAGCGGGGTTACTCCGCCAGTGTCGCCTACAACGGCAAACTGGCTTTAGAAAAGGTGGGCAGCCAGCCCCCGGATCTTATTCTGCTGGATATAATGATGCCGGAGATGGACGGCTATGAAGTGATGAAAGCGTTGAAGCATAAACCGGAAACGGCCCAGATACCTATTCTGGTGATGACCGGTGTTGAAATCGACGGCAGCCGGGTCAAGGCGCTGTCGGTGGGCGCTACCGATTACTTCACCAAATCGGGGGGCTTCGGCAAGATGTTCCAGACGATAGAGACCATCCTCGGCGGCCAATCAGAGGCTTAAGTTGGCTTGGCTGCCGGGTTAGCTATCGACTCTTGGCCGACAGCCAGGCGGCCACCTTGTTAATCAGCACTTCCCGGTCCACCGGCTTGGTGATATACTCGTCCGCGCCAACTTTGAGCCCGGTAGCCTTATCCGACTCCTGCCCCTTGGCCGAGAACATTAGAATAGGCAGCTCGGCGGTTTGAGGCTCACCCCGCAGGCTGTGGCAGATTTCAAAGCCGTCTATCCCCGGCAGCATAACATCCAGGATGAGCAGGTCGGGGTTATTTTCCCTGGCCTTTTTCAGCCCCTCCAGCCCGTCCTGGGCGCTGAGCACCTCGTAGCCCTCTTTTTCCAGTATATAGCTGGTGGCTCTGAGTACGCTGGGATCATCCTCAACGATGAGAATCCTTTTAGAGATGGGAATCACCCCCTTCTGTTGCCGGGGCACCTTCGGCGATAGTAATACTGGCTTGTTAATATTATAGCACATAAATTGCCTTTAGTCATCAGTAATATCACGTAGACGTTGACTTTTGGCAAAGTAATTGTCGGATGTTGACATTATGACCAGTGGACACTATACTCTAATCTCCAGTACAATAGCGCTGCAGGGAGATAGAACATGATAGTGGTCACCGGGGCTACCGGCCACGTCGGCAATGTCCTCGTCCGCCAGTTAACGGCACAGGGACAGGCAGTGCGTGCCCTGGTAATGCCCGATGACGACCTCCGCCCGCTCACCGGCCTCGATGTAGAGATTGTCTCTGGTGATGTCACTGACCCGGCCAGCCTGGAATCGGCCTTCACCGGGGCGGATATTGTCTTCCATCTGGCCGGTATTGTCACTATCATGCCGGGGATGGCCAGGGTGCTGGAGCGGGTGAACGTGGGGGGAGTGCGTAATGTGGCTGCCGCCTGCCGCGCTGCCGGCGTCCGCCGTCTCGTCTATACCAGTTCCGTCCACGCCATCGCCGAGCCGCCGCAGGGCACGGCAATTGATGAATCCCAACCCTTCGACCCCGACCGTGTCCTGGGGGACTATGCCCGCAGTAAGGCGCGCGCCACCCTGCTTCTCCTCGATGAGGTGGCCAGGGGGGGGCTTGATGCCGTCATCTGCTGCCCGACGGGCATCATCGGCCCCGGGGACTACGGCATCTCCAACGTTGGCCAGCTCATACTTGATTTCGCCAGCGGGCAGCTGAAGTCGTATGTCAGCGGTGCCTACGACTTCGTTGACGTGCGTGACGTTACCCGCGGTCTTATTCTGGCCGCCGAAAAGGGGCTGAAAGGCCGTCACTATATCCTCTCCGGCGCCCAGGTACAGGTGCTGGAGTTAATGAAGGAGCTGGAGAAAGATATCAGCTACCCCGCCCCCACTTTCCGGATACCGTCGGCCATAGCCCGCGCCGCCGGGGTGCTGGCCAGCATCTACTACCGCCTGCTGCGCCGGCGGCCCGTGTTTACCGCTTACTCCATCGACGTGTTGCGCAGCAATTCTCAGGTTAGCTCGGCGCGGGCGCGCCGGGAGCTCGGCTTCACCAGCCGGCCCTGGCGGGAGTCCATCGGTGACCATGTCGAGTGGTTCCGCGCCGAGGCAATGCTGCCCGGGCGGGGCTAATCTTTTACCCCGTTCTTTGGGTAGCCTAGTGTCTCCGCATTGCCGCCACCTGTTATCTACAGTAAAATGAAGCAGGTATAAATACCATGAGGAAGCTTCGCTTAGTAAAGATTACCGCCATCGTCATCGCCGTTATCCTGGTTCTGTATATCGGCCTGTCCGTATATGGGGCCAGGTTAGCCATGGAAATACCCCGCCTCCCCCTGGATAGGAACAGTTCACCAGCTTCCGTCGGCCTTGCCTGCGAAGATGTCACTTTTACCAGCCGTGATGATGGCGTAGTGCTCAGGGGATGGTATCTACCCGCCGACAGGAATTCCGTTATCATCGTTATCCACGGAGGCTTTCAAAATCGTCTCGATGACAGCGTCAACACCCTGGGGTTGACCCGTGACCTGCTGGAAAAAGGCTATGATATACTCTTGTTTGACCTTCGGGGTCGGGGCGAGTCAGAAGGTAAAGGGTTAGCCCTGTCCAGCATTGAGCAGGATATCGGCGGTGCCGTCGATTATCTAAAGGGTGAGGGGTATCCTTTAGACCGTATCTATATCATCGGATTCTGTTCCGGTGCCGCTTCGGCCTGCATCTTCGCCAGCCAGAATCACATTGGTGCCCTGGTCCTGGACGGCTGTTTTGCTGATATACACAATATGGTCATCAGACAGGCGGTGCTAAGGGGAATTCCCCAATTTCTGGTGAGTTTCTTCGCCCCGGGAGTATTATTGATGACGGATATCATCTATGGCTACGAGTTGGTAGATGTAGTGGATGTTGTCGCTGACGTTGCTTGTCCCATATTATTCATTCACGAAGAGTACGATGAGCTTGTTTCGTGGGAGGAGATGCAGCAGCTTTTCCGGCTTTCCAACCACCCGGCTAGTGATTTCTGGGAGGTCAGCGGCGCCGGGCACAGCCATTCCTATAAAACCCACCCCGCCGAGTATATAGAAAAGGTGGACAGCTTCCTTTCATCTATAGTTAAAGATACGCCGTTGGAATAAACGTATGAGATACCGCTTTGAATCAGGCAGTACTGATAAAGCCTTGATAAAATTGAGGCAGGCTGTTAGTATCTTTATTGCCCCAGATTGATTGCTAAGTGATAATGGAGGCTGAAAATGGAGAGCATGAAGGATAAAGCGGCTATAGTCGGGGTCGGCTATACCCCGCAGGGCAAGGTCCCCGGCCGGAGTTCGATGAGCTTTCATATAGAGGCGGCCAGGAACGCCATTGAGGACGCTGGTTTGAAGATAGGGCAGGTGGACGGCCTGTTGATGCAGCCCCCCATGGCGGCCATAGGTGACCCCATGGTAGCCCCGGCCTACCTGGCGCAGAAGCTGGGCCTCCGCGTCCGCTTTATGGCCGCCCACGATGTCTGGGGGGCCTCGGCGGGCTGTATGGCCCAGCATGCCGCCTGGGCCGTCGTCCACGAGCTGGCCGACTATGTTGTTTGCACCTATGGCGAGAACGCTCTCTCCGGTACCAGTGAGTACGGCGCAGCCCTGAACGGGGGAATTGAGTACGGCATGTTCGGGGCGGTGGCCGGCTACGCTCTGGCGGCCCGGAGGGGTATCTACGAGTTCGGCGCCGGCCCCGAGACCTGGAAGGAGATAGCCGTAGCGGCGCGCAAATGGGCTAATCTTAACCCCGCCGCCAGGTACCATGACCGGCCCATGAGCTATGAAGACTACTACAACTCAAGGCTGATTGTCGACCCATTTCGCCTCTTTGATATCTGTCTCATCAGCGACGGCGGCCGGGCCTTTATCGTGACCACGGCGGAGAGGGCCCGGGACTGTAAGAAAAAGCCGGTCTATATCATGGGGATGGGGCAGGACCACTCGGCGACCAATGCCCCCCAGGCGACCCATCTGGCCGGCCCCATCGGGGCCAAGGTCTCGGGAGAAGAGGCCTATAAGATGGCCGGGGTTACCCGGAAAGACATTGATGCCTGTGAGATTTACGACTGCTTTACCTATACCGTGGAGCTGACCCTGGCCGGTTACGGCTTTTTCGCCCCCGGTGAGGGTAAGGACTTCCTCAAGGCGGAACGTCTGGCCCCCGGCGGCGACTTCCCGGTAAATACCTCGGGGGGACAGCTTTCCGAAGCCTATTTCCAGGGATTCACTGCCCTTACCGAGGCCATTGTCCAGCTGCGCGGCGAGGCTGGTAAGAGACAGCTTGGCGCCGTGACCAAGACCAGGGAGCCGGAGATTATCATGGTCAGCCACAACGGTGGTGTCTTGCAGACGCACAGCACCCTTATTTTAAGGAGGTGATAGACGATGAGCTATGAGAAACCTTTACCAATTATCGACGAAGATAACGCCCCCTACTGGGAGTACGCCAGAGAGCACCAGCTGAGGATGCAAAAGTGCGCCGGCTGCGGCCATATCCGCTTTCCGGTCAGCCTGGTCTGTCCCAGGTGCCATTCCCTGGAGACGGAGTGGACCAAGTTGAGCGGTAAGGGGAAGGTCTATAGCTATGTTATCTATCACCAGGCCTACCATCCCGCGTATAAGGACGATATACCCTATGCGGTGGCCATCATCCAGCTGAAGGAAGGGCCGCGCATGGAGAGCAACATCACCGATTGCCACATGGAGGACATCGAAATCGGTATGCCGGTTGAGCTCTACTTTGATGATGTCACCGGGGACGTTTCGCTGCCCAAGTTCAGGCTGGGGGAAGGAGGTTAGCCGTGAGCTATAAGCATCTGTTATACCAGAAGGAGGACGGTATCGGCCTGGTTACTATTAATCGGCCGGAGGTATTGAATATTCTGGACAGCCAGGTTTTTGCCGAGGTATTTAAATTATTCCAGGAAATTGAGGACGACCCCGAGGTGGGTGTGGTCATCCTTACCGGCAGCGGCCAGAAGGCCTTTATCGCCGGCGTCGATGTAGCTGAGATGAAGGACAAAAACGGCGTCGAGATAGAGGCTTTTGTGGCCATCGCCAGGAAAACGGGTGACCGCATTTTCACGCTGAGCAAGCCGGTTATCGCCGCCGTTAACGGCTTTGCCCTGGGCGGCGGCTGGGAGATGGTCATGAACTGTGATTTAATCATAGCCTCGAAAAACGCCCGCTTCGGCCAGCCGGAGATATCCCTGGGCATCGTCCCCGGCGGCGGCGCCATGCAGAAGCTGGCCCGGACCATCGGCCTGACCAGGGCCAAGGAGCTGGTCTACACCGGCGATATCATTGATGCCGATAGGGCGCTGGCAATGGGGCTGGTTAATAAGGTGGTGCCGCTGGAGAGCCTGATGACGGAGGCCAAAGCCCTGGCTAAGAAGCTGTTGAGCAAGAGCGGGGTAGCCCTGTCTTTCGCCAAGAAGGCCATCAACAGCAGCACCGCCATGAGCCTGGACGCCGGCATTGACCTGGATGAGACCTTCTTTGCCCGCTGCTTTGACACCGAGGACCAGAAAGAGGGGATGAAGGCCTTTCTGGAGAAGAGAAAGCCCCGGTTCAAGAATA
>JAUWGI010000067.1 GCA_030606505.1 Deltaproteobacteria bacterium | reverse complement strand
ACCCTCCATCAGGCCGCAGGAGGTGGTGCTCTTCCCCTCCCCCAGTGGCGTGGGCGTGATGGCCGTTACCTCGATGTACTTGCCGTCCGGTTTAGCCTTTAGACGCTCGATAATCTTCAGGAAATCGAGCCGGCATAACCTGCCATAGGGAATAATCTCGTCCTTCTGCAGATTCAGCTTCTCCCGCCACTCATCGGGGGTGGGCATGTTCTCCTCAGCCACCTCGGAAATTTGCCAGTCCTTTAGTTTTGTCGCATCGTAAGCCACTGCAACCTCCTTGTTAAATTTAACAGCTTTTTATCTTAATGCTCATGCCTGAGCAGTCGCTAGCAGGGTCTGGTAGATATTCCTGACTTCATCAATAATCATAGGGCTGGATTCGAAGAGGGGGCGGTCGGCCAGGTCGGCGTCAACTATGGCCTGGTCATAGGGGATAAAACCGAGGAACTCAAAATCGGGCAGGCTGGAGGTTAGAAACTCCCGCTCGGACTGGCTCCGCACCTTGCTGCCCACGGCGGCAATATTGCGCAAGCCGATTTCCTCAGCCAGTTTTTTGATTCTCCGGGCAGTCTCAACACTGCGCCGTCCTGGTTCTACCACTACGATCAATCTATCTACCGCTCTGGCGGTGGCCCGCCCCAGGTGCTCTACGCCGGCCTCCATATCCATAATCACCACCTCGTCTCTCCCTAAGAGCAAATGGGTGACCAGGGCTTGCAGGAGGGCGTTTTCCGGGCAATAGCAGCCGGTGCCGCCCTGCTTGATTCGCCCCATTACCATTAATCTAATTCCATTATATTTGAAGGAATACTTCTCTGGCAAATCATCAACCTTGGGATTAATCTTAAAAAAGCTCCCCGCCTTACCCGGCTTGGCTCCCGTCCGTTCCTCAATAAGGGCGCTCATCTCGGAGATAGGTATTATCTCGTCGGGATTGGGGATACCAAGAGTGGCGGCCAGATTAGAATTGGGGTCGGCGTCTATAGCTAAAACGGAGTAGCCCGCCTCGGCGAATACCTTGGAAAGCAGAGAGGCCAATGTTGTTTTACCTACGCCGCCTTTGCCGCTAATAGCAATCTTCATGAGAATCTTGCTTGTACCATAATAAAGCTGAGACTTCGGGGGAAAGTTCTCAGCTCAAAATCAGGACCGCTGTCTGATAGCACCCAGCATCTAGTTTATCATCTTGGGAGATTAGAAGTCAAGCAATTTTAGCTGTGGATTACTTCTCCTCGGTAGCCATTATCTGATAGACACTGACCTTGAGCTTTTCCACCAGAAGGGACTCGATTTTCTCGTACAGCTTAACTCGCTGCCCTGACTTTTCCCAGGCTTTCCAGTCCTCCAGACTTCGCCAGGTGCTCAGCACCGAGATTATGGACGGGTCATCGGTACCAACCAAAGACTCTCCATGTATATAGCCCGAGTAATTCATGGCTGCTGTCCTCAGTGCCCTGAGCAATGGAAGGAGGTCTCCCTTCTTACCCTCCTTCAGGTGACGCTGTATTACCACTCTTATCATCACCAGCCTCCTTTTATATTAATGGCGTTAAGAACCTGTATTCTGCTCCTGGATAAGCTTATCACCATAATCAAGCAAAAGCTTGGCTCTTTCCGGGCTTACATCCTTTCTGGATTCCAGATAGGTCTTCAGGGCGTCGAGGGGGCTTATGTCCTCGGCGGCCATTCCCCCCAACCTTAGGCGGCTCTCCCGCTTGATATCCCTGGCGATGGTAAAATAGTGGGCATCCCCCAGGGCGTTCCTGATATCGCTGTCCCTCAGCTCGCCCTCGACCTCCGACGGCAGGCTGATATTCAGCCGCACCACGGCATCCCTGACCTCATCCCCCTGTTCGGCGATAGATTCAAGCACGGTGTCTGTCGGCGCAGCATCGGCCGGCTCAATATTGACATCAATAGTCAGAAAGCGCCGCCCCTCCACCGGGTGGAAGTCAAAGGAAACCGCCCTCTTTCCCGCTCCCTCCCCCACCCCGATTTCCACCAGATAAAAGCCCTTTTCGTCCTCCGCCTCGCCGAAATCCAGCCGCTCCAGGCTGCCGGCATAGACCACCGGGGGGTTCTGGCTCAATACCTGGTGCTTGTGAATATGCCCCAGGGCGATATAGTCAAAGGCGGGATGGGCAACATTGCTCAGCATCAGGGCGTGCTCCTGCCCTATGGTCATTGAACTCTCCGAACCCACCTTAGAACCGGCCACCCAGACATGGGCTGCCAGCACCGCCGGCAGTTCGGGGTTAAGCTCTTTAGCCTTGGCGGCGATGACATCGGTTAATATCTGCTGCAATTTCTGGTTTATCTGCTCGAAGGTGAGGTTCTTGGTCTCCTCTCTGGTCAGCAGTGCGCTGCGCCTCAGCCAGGGCAAGGAGACAATCTGAACTTTACCGCTATTGGTCGGGATGATGTAAATTTGGGGACGGTTGGAGACGTAGACGTTCTTCACCGCCAGTGTGTCAAAGATTTCGGTACTGGTAGCCCGGCTGGCGGCGTTGGGCAGGTCGTGGTTGCCTATTAAAAGAAATACGGGGATATCGTTGGTGGCCAGGCGGTTGATTCTCCTGGCGAATTCCCGCTGCTGTGTCTGGGTCGGCTCGCGGCTTCTATAAGCGTCGCCGCAGAAGAGAACAAGGTCAACCTTATTCTCCAGGGCATAATCCACCAGCTGGTCCAGGGCATTGAGAAAATCAAGCAGCCTTGAAGACAGGCCGGTGGCCGGGTCAAGGCGGCCGTAGCTTTCAACACCAAGGTGAAGGTCGGCAAAGTGGAGGATTTTCATTTATTAAACCCCATCCCCCTTAATCCCCCTCTCCCTCAAGGGAGATGGGGAAATTAATTTTTAAAAAGAGTGGTTACTCTTTCCAAATTTTCCCGCCGGGGGGCAAAACAAACAAATCTTCACCACCCAGCTTGGCGGCCAGCGTATTCTTTAGCTCGGCTATAGGGACCCGTATCTGCCGCAGGCTGTCACGCTCCCGGATGGTGACCTGCTTATCCTCCAGTGATTCAAAGTCAACAGTGACGCAGAAAGGCGTGCCGATCTCGTCCTGGCGCCGGTAGCGCCGCCCTATTGACTGGGCATCGTCATACTGCACCATCCACTGCTTGCGCAGGTCGGCGTAAATCTCTTCAGCAAACGAGGCGAGGTGCTCCTTCCGGCTCAAGGGGAGCACCGCCGCCTTGATTGGGGCCAGGTCGGGGTGGAGGTGGAGCAGCACCCGCTTCTCACCCTCGGCGATATCTTCGTCATAGGCGTCGCAGAGCAGGGCCAGGAAGGTGCGGTCAACCCCGGCTGAGGGCTCGATAATATAAGGAACGATATGCTCCTTGGCCTCTTCATCATAGTAGTTCAGGCCCTTGCCGCTGGAGCTGGCGTGCTGCACCAGGTCAAAATCACCCCGGTTGGCGATGCCCTCCAGCTCGGCCCAGCCCATGGGGAAGAGGTAGTCAATGTCGGAGCACTCGCTGGCATAATGGGCCAGCTCATCCTTGGCGTGCGGGCGGAGCCTTAGATTTTCCCGCTTAATTCCCAGATTCACGTACCAGCTGGTGCGCTCCTCAACCCAGTAGTCAAACCACTGCTTATCCGTTCCCGGCTTGACGAAGTATTCTATTTCCATCTGCTCGAATTCGCGGGAGCGGAAGATGAAGTTGCCGGTGGTAATCTCGTTGCGGAAGGCTTTGCCTATCTGGGCGATGCCGAAGGGCAGCCGCTTTCGGGTGGTGTTTAAGACATTTTCAAAGTTGACAAATATACCCTGGGCCGTCTCCGGGCGCAGGTAGACCACGCTGGCTTCGTCTTCAACCGGGCCGATGAAGGTCTTGAACATTAGATTAAAGAGGCGGGGCTCGGTCAGCTCGCCGCCGCATTCGGGGCACCTGTCGCCCTCCAGCTCGTCACTGCGCCAGCGCAGGTGGCAGCCCTTACATTCCACCAGGGGGTCGGAAAACCCCTCAAGGTGGCCGCTGGCCTGCCAGGTCTGGGGGTGCATCAGGATGCTGGCGTCCAGGCCCACCATGTCGTCGCGCTGCTGGACTACCGCCCGCCACCAGGCGTCTTTAATATTACGCTTCAGCTCCACCCCCAGTGGCCCGTAGTCCCAGCAACTGGACAGGCCGCCGTAGATTTCACTGCTGGGGAAGATGAAGCCGCGCCGCCGGCAGAGGGAGACTAGCTTTTCCATATCAACATTACTTTTTGCCGGTTCGGTCACACCGCCCTCCTTCGTTATGCTTCCTCGCCCCTAGATTATCTATTCCCGCCCGCCGCCCTTAAGGTAGGGCTAAAGCCCTTTTCCTCACCCCCCAAAAAAGAAACCTATAGAAGTATCACTTCTGTAGGGTGGGTCAGGGTGGGAAATAAAACATTCTCTAAAAACCGAGCTATTCCCTCCCCTTATCCCCCCACCACCTACCCAAAAGATACTCCGCCTCTCTCAAACTCTCTTTACCCCACCCCAAATGAGTAGAGATTACTTCACCTATTCATCAGGCTGGGACATGGCCCGCCTGGCCCGGAAGATAAAAAATACACCCAACACCGCCAGGGCCACGGTAGCCAGGCCCAGTACAATCAGCAAAAATATCCACATCGGCAGGATGTGTGTTTGGTATGAATTGTAGCTTAAAATATCCAGCATTGCAAAGGAGAGTATAAGCTGGGGCAGCGCCACCACATTACCCATAAAGGATACGAGCCGCCCCACCATCACCCCGCTACCCCCTGCCCAGCCGAATATAATATCGAGCCTTGTCGCCCCCCAGGCAACACCTGCCGCCAGCAAAACAAGGAGCAACTGCGGCAGTAGCATCCAGACCAGGGTCATCTCCCGGCCAAGCCACATATTGGGGGTGCCATCAAGGTCAAAGCGGACGGCAACCTCGGCGGGAAGCAGGTGATAAAAATAAGCGGCAAGGATTACGGAAAGGAGAAAAACAATCACCGGGGCTATGATATAGCTCCAGCGGAAGGACAATCTATCCACCATGATTACCTTATCGGCAGCCGCCTAAAGATAGGGAGCTAAGACCCGCAGC
>JAUWGI010000046.1 GCA_030606505.1 Deltaproteobacteria bacterium | reverse complement strand
GTAAACGGTTAGCTCCTTGTCGGTGCCGGCGTTAATGATGCCCCCCACCCCCTCTATAGCCATCGAGATTTCCTTGGCGGTGGTGCGCTTAGGTGTGCCCTTGAAACAAAGGTGCTCGATGAAGTGGGAGACGCCGGCCTGCGTCTCAGCTTCGTATCTTGAGCCAACCCCGATAAAGACGCAGATGGATACCGAGCGGGTATGGGGCATGGTTTCGGTGATAACCCGCAGTCCGTTATCCAGGGTAGTCTTTTGGTACAAGTTCTGCCTCTTTATCAGGTTAAGTGGTATTCTAGCGGTCTGCTTGGTTAGTGTCAATTTAAGGGGGTGAGGGTGTATCTCGCCAGCTTTGTAAAAACAGAGCATTTATTATAAACTAGAAGAAATACTCCTTATATTAAGCCAGGTGGTCAGGATGGAGAGACAGTATAAATACCAGAGCGCTATCCCCCAGTACTACAACGTAACCACCAAATTGATAGATGATATGGTGGATAAGGGATTGGGTGATAAGGTAGCCGTGTACTATAAGGATGAGACCTGTACTTATGCTGAAATGCAGAGCCTGATAAATAAGGTGGGCAATGCGCTTAAGATTCTCGGTGTGCATATGGAAGAGCGGGTGATGCTGGCGATGTATGATTCACCGGAAGCCATGGCCAGCTTCTTCGGTGCCATAAAGATCGGCGCCATTCCGACGCCGGCCAACTATATGTCTACCATGCACGACTACCGCTATCTGCTGAACAACAGCCGCGCCCGTACCCTTATCGCCGATGCTGATTTTATCGAGGAGATCGAAGGCTTCAAGGAAAAGTTTCTCTATCTGGAGAACACTATCATCGTCGGCAAGAAAACGAGGGCTTATCATATCGCTTTCCATGATCTTGTCGACCGTTGTTCCGATAAGCTCGATGTGGCTTATACTACCTTTGAGGACGCCGCTTTCTGGAATTACACCTCGGGCAGCACTGGTGTTCCCAAGGCGGCGGTTCACCTTCAACACGATGTTTTCAGCTGTATTGATAACTATGCTATAGCTGTCCTGGGCATTACTCAGGACGATTTAATCTTTTCGGCATCAAAGTTCTTCTTTGCCTACGGGTTGGGTAACAGCTTCTTCTATTCCCTGGCTATTGGCGCCTCGGTGGTGCTGCTCCCCGACAGACCCCGCCCCGAGACTATATTCGCCACCATCGACCGCTATCATCCTACGGTGTTCTTCGGTGTACCGACATTGTATGCCAATATGCTGGAGGTAGAGGGAGCCGAGAAGAAATACGATTTATCCTCCCTGCGTATCTGTACCTCGGCCGGTGAAGCCCTGCCCAAGGAAATCTTTTTTGAGTGGAAGAAAAAGTTCGGGCTGGAAATACTGGACGGCATTGGTTCCACCGAACTGTTACACATTTTTATCTCCAATCGTCCGGGCGATGTCAAGCCGGGCAGCTCGGGTAAAATGGTGCCCGGATATCACGCCAGGATTCTCGATGATGATGGCGAAGAGGTGCCTGATGGTGAGGTCGGCACTCTGCAGGTAATGGGGGAATCGACCGCCGCTTATTACTATCGCTACCACGATAAGACCAAGACCTCCATGCTGGGACAGTGGTTTAATACGGGAGACAGGTACTACCGTGATGCCCAAGGTTACTACTATTATCGTGGCCGCAGCGATGATATGCTCAAGGTGGGCGGAATATGGGTTTCGCCTATCGAGGTCGAAGACGCCCTGGTTTCCCACCCGGCGGTGCTGGAGGCGGCGGTGGTGGCTAACAAAGACGAGCATCACCTGGTTAAGCCCAAGGCGTACGTAAGGCTCAAGAAAGGCCGCCGCCCGTCGGACAAACTGGCCAAGGATATTCAGCTCTTTGTCAAGAAGAGCATAGCGGCTTATAAATACCCCCGGTGGATAGAGTTC
The DNA here is from genome assembly GCA_030606505.1 of Deltaproteobacteria bacterium. GTDB lineage: Bacteria > Chloroflexota > Dehalococcoidia > Dehalococcoidales > BS750m-G39 > JABMRW01. The sequence continues at coordinate 4,680 of JAUWGI010000046.1, read as the reverse complement.
GTTAAAGACCTGCCCAAGACCAGCACCGGCAAGATACAGCGCTACAAGCTAAGAGAGGATTAGATGGAATCCAGGCTTAAGCTATTCCCATCGGCCTCGGCGGTTAATGATAGTGGTCATCTGGTTATCGGCGGTTGCGATACTGTGGAGCTGGCCGCTGAGTTTGGCACGCCCCTTTACCTCTTTGACGAGCTCAGCTTGCGCAGTAAGTGCGCCGAATTTAAGCGGGAGTTCGGCCAGCGCTATGCCGATACCGCTGTTTTATATTCCGCCAAGGCTTTTATCAATAAGTCTCTGGCCCGGCTCTTTAATGAGGAGGGGTTGGGGCTGGACGTTGTCTCCGCTGGCGAGATGAGCATTGTCCGCTCCGCCGGTTTCCCTATGGATAGGATCTATTTCCCCGGCAATAATAAATCAGCCGAGGAATTAAGGATAGCTCTGGAGTGGGGTGTCGGGCGCATCGTGGTGGACAATCTCTATGAGCTTAACCTGCTGGGCGAGCTTGCCAGGGAGTGGGGCGATAAGCCCGATATACTTTTACGGCTTTCCCCCGGTGTAGACCCTCATACCCACCGCTATATCATCACCGGTAATCTCGATAGCAAGTTTGGCGTACCCATGGTCCACGCCGAGAAGGCGCTGACTACCGCCCTGGCTATGCCCCAGCTCAACCTGCGGGGGTTGCATTTTCACATCGGCTCCCAGATTTCTGAGTTTGAGCCGTATCAGCAGGCCATAGATATTATTCTCGGCTTTGCCGCCGAGATGAAGCAGAAGCACGGTTTTGAGTGCAGTGAGCTGGATATTGGCGGCGGTTTTGCTATTCAATACACTTTAGATTCCCCCGCCCCGCCCATTGCCGACTACGCTGAAGCGATAACCTCTAGTATCATTAACGGCTGCCAGAAGTTAGGGCTGGCACCGCCGCGGCTTACTATCGAGCTGGGGCGGTCGATGGTGGGGCAGGCGGGCGTGGCGCTTTACACGGTGGGGGTGATCAAGGATATCCCCGGTGTCAGGTGCTATGTCTCTGTGGACGGCGGCATGGCCGATAATATCCGCCCCGCCCTTTATGGAGCCAGATTAGAGGCAGTGATCGCCAACCGTATGAAGGATAAGTTAGCCGGTAAGTTCACCATTGCCGGTAAGTTCTGCGAATCGGGCGATATACTTATAAAAGATATAGAGCTGCCGGAACCTGTCGCCGGCGATATCATCGCCGTACCGGGTTGCGGTGCTTATTCATTACCTGAGGCAAGCAACTATAACGCCTCGCTTAAATCCGCGGTGGTTATGGTTAAGGAAGGCAAGGCGCGCCTTATCCGGCGCCGGGAGACCTTTGATGACCTCACCCGGCACGATTTAGTTTAGTGGGGAGGTTTGGTGTGTGGCAGATAGTAGGGCAATCTAGGGCGGTATCCTTGCTCCAGCGCAGTCTGGAGCAGGGAGCTGTGGCTCATGCCTATCTCCTGGTGGGCCCCCCTCATGTTGGCAAGATGACCCTGGCGCTGGATTTAGCCCGGGCGGTGAACTGCCAGGGGGATGAGCCCCCCTGTGGCTCGTGTGACGCTTGCCAGAAGATAGCTTCGGGTAAGCACGCTGATGTCCAGGTTATCGGCCTGAATTCTACCGGCAACTCCAATGATAAGCCGCGTACTGAAATCGGCATCGATCAGATTAGAGAGATACAGCATTCATCCAGCCTGCCCCCTTTTGAGGGCAGGTATAAGGTATTCATTATTGATGGGGCTGAGCTCATGTCAACGGAGGCGGCCAACTGCCTGCTCAAGACCCTTGAGGAGCCGTCAGTTGGGGTAATCTTTATTCTGCTCACCGCTAATGAATCGGTTCTGCTGGCCACCGTGGTTTCCCGTTGCCAGCGATTGGAATTGCGCCCGCTGGCAACTGCGCAGGTAGGGGTTGCCCTGGGTGAGCGCTGGAATGTTGAACCGCAGAAGGCAGAGCTTTTGGCCCGGCTCAGTCACGGCTGTCTGGGCTGGGCGATACTGGCGGCCGGGGGTGATAGCTTGCTCGAGCAGCGCAGCCAGAGGCTGGACAGGTTGCTTGACATAACGAGTGCCGATTATGAAGAGCGTTTTGACTATGCCTCCCAGCTGGTAGCCTGGTTCAGCCAGAGCCGGAGCCTGGTTCAGGAGATACTGGACTTATGGCTTGACTGGTGGCGTGACCTGTTACTGGTCAAGCTCGGTTGTGGTAATGACATAACCAATATCGACCGCCAGGCAATACTGCTTGATCTGGCTCAGGGTTATACCGTGATGGAGATAAGGGCTTTTATCAGCAGTATTCAGTCGGCGGGGGAGCAACTCAGGCAGAATGCCAATCCGCGGTTGGTACTGGAGGTGCTGATGCTCAGCATCCCGGAAAGGAGAGCGGCGGTAAATTATGGCTGATATTGTTGGCGTACGTTTCAAGAGAGCCGGAAAGATATATTCCTTTGACCCGACAGGTATTGAGCTTGAGGTAGGTGACTATGTCGTGGTCAAGACTACTCGCGGCCAGGAGCTGGGGAAGGTAGTTATTGCCCCCCAGCAGGTTTTGGATGGTGAGGCAACCAGGGAACTGAAGCCGGTGGTGCGTAAGGCGGACCCGGAGGATATCGAGCAGGCTGAGGGACTGGAAGCCAAAGAGGCTAAGGCTCTGGCCGAGTGTGCCAGGCTGATAGCCAAGTACAGGCTACCGATGAAACTGCTATCGGCTGAATACAATCTTGATGGCACCCAGCTCACCTTTTTCTTCAGTGCTACGGAGAGGGTTGACTTCCGTGAGCTGGTTCGGGAGTTAAACAGCCGTTTTAAGCTGCGGGTCGAATTACGTCAGCTGGGACCTAGGGATGAGGCCAAGGCGGTGGGTGGCTTCGGGCGGTGTGGGCGCCCTCTGTGCTGTATGGATTTCTTAACTGAGTTCTCCCCTGTTTCAATCAGGATGGCTAAGGACCAGGATTTACCCCTCAACCCGATGAAGATATCCGGTGTTTGCGGGCGCCTTTTATGCTGCCTGGCTTATGAAAGCGGGCAGTACCAGAGCATGAAAAAGCAGATGCCCAAGGTAGGCCAGCAGGTGTCCACGTCTATGGGGCCGGCTAGGGTGGTGGGGGGTAATCCACTTAAGGAAACGGTAACAGTGGAGACGGAGAGCCAGGCAAGCGTGGAAGTGCCTCTCAGTGAAATCACCGTTGAAGAAAAGCCGTCCAAAGAGGGATAGTTCTTACTGGGGCAGGTATTTCTGCCATTGGCTCTGGCTTTGGCGGTAGCGATGGGGGATGTAGAAGTAGGCGTCCCCTCGCGGCGGTGCCGGTTGGTGGATTAATTTCATCCCCGCTTCTTTGGGGGTCTTACCCGCCTTGCGCCGGTTGCAAAGTACGCAGGCACTAACCACGTTTTCCCAGGCATGTTCGCCGTTGCGGTATCGGGGGATGACATGGTCTATGGTAAGCTGGCTAGTTTGCTTGCCGCAGTACTGGCAGGTGTAGTGGTCCCGGTGGAAAATCTCCATGCGGGTCAGTTTCCTCTGCGGTCGGGGGCGCTTAATCAAGTAGGCTAAGCGAATTACCGAAGGCAGCGGGAAGTCCTCGCTGGCGGCGTGGATAAATCCGGCTCCGTTCTCCAGCATCTCTGCCTTACCGTGTTGCATTAGTACTATAGCTCGCCGCACCCGGCATACGTTAAGCGGCTCATAACTCTGATTTAGCACCAGAACTGGAAGACTTATTGCATTCACGCTCATAATACAAAAACCTACCTATTTTACAAAAAAGCGGTAGAGCTATGCAAATTAGCGGCTAGCCCCGGCGCTCTTTCCACCCCCGAGTCGTCTTCTTCCGGTTGGCGGTGGCATCGGTGCGGTAGTCGGGGGCGGTGATGTGGAATATCATGCTGAACTGGTGGTCAAGGAAGCGGGAGACTATCGGGCTGGCCATCTCATCGGTGGTCAGGCGGGTGGTAATTACGGTAGCCAGCCGGGCGTTATAGCGGTAGTTGATAACCTGGTAGAGCTTCTCCTCCGCCCCGGGGGAGGTTGACTGCTCGCCGAAGTCATCCAGTATGAGCAGGGGGGCATTCCTGACCTCTTCGAAGAGATGGTCGTAGGTCACCGTGCTCTCCGGGCTGAAGGTAAAGCGCAGGTGGTCGAGGAAATCGGGCACCACCTCGAATTTGACCGGTTGGCCCTCTTTGAGGCGGTAGTTGGCGATAGCCGCCGCCAGGTGAGTTTTACCGCAGCCGGTATCCCCCTGCAGCACCAGCCAGCCCTGGGGTGACCTGGCGAATTCAAGCGCGGTATCGTATGCCTTCTTCAGATTCTCACGCTGCTCCGGCGGCAGGTTGACCCGCTTCCAGTCAAAATTGTCGAAGGTCATTTTTTTCAGCAGCTCCAGCTCCAGGCCGCTGTACCGCTGCAGTCGGCTCCGGCTCTTTTTATCCCGTTCCGGCTGGGTACAGCTGCAGGGCACGGTTCGGCTGTAGTCCGGCTTGCCCGAGGGCAGGCGGGGGTGGACAAAGCCGGCTCCCTTACAGATAGGGCAGGCCGAGTCTGCTGCCTCTTCTTCAGGTTCTTTAACGTCTGACAGCGTTTCCATATTTTTGCTTGACGTATTTGTCCCGGTCTGTCTTTTTAGAATCTCCCCTATGTGTTCCATCACTCTTACCTTCGGCTGACCAG
>JAUWGI010000123.1 GCA_030606505.1 Deltaproteobacteria bacterium | reverse complement strand
TGACCGCAAAAACTACCCCTACCCCGACCTGATGAAAGGCTACCAGATTTCCCAGTACGACGCCCCCTTCGGCCACCACGGCTGGCTCAACATCGAGGTCGACGGCAAAAAGAGGAAGGCGGGTATAACCCGCGTCCACCTCGAGGAGGACGTGGCCAAGCTACTCCACCGCAACCCTCAAAACGATGAGTCCTACAGCCTGGTCGATGTCAACCGTTCCGGGGTGCCGCTGATGGAGATTGTCGGCGAGCCTGACCTGCGCTCCCCTGAGGAAGCCCGGCAGTACCTGATAAAGCTGCGGACCATCCTCCAGTACCTCGGTGTATCCACCGGCAACATGGAAGAAGGGAGCTTCCGCTGCGACGCCAACATCAGCATCCGCCCGATGGGGAGCGCCGATACTTTGGCCAAGGCCGAGATAAAAAACATGAACAGCTTTAAAGCCGTCTACCTCGCCCTGGAACATGAAGCCTGGAGGCAGAGAAAGCAGGCCGATGAGGGCAAAAAACTGACCCAGGAAACCCGGGGGTGGGTGGAGGCCAAGGGGATAACGGTGGCCCAGCGCAGCAAAGAGTACGCCCATGACTACCGCTACTTTCCCGAGCCTGACCTCCCCCCGCTGGTGCTCAAGCCGGAGTGGGTGGAGGAGCTAAGGGCCAGGCTGCCCGAGCTCCCCGAAGCCAGGCGCGACCGCTTAATGGCCGGATACGAGCTGCCCCTCTATGACGCCAATCTAATTACCGGCTCCAAAGACATGGCCGACTATTTCGAAGACTGCCTGAGGGAGTCCAAAGCCGGACCGGCTCAAGCCAAGGAACTGAGCAACTGGCTTTTGGGCGAGGTCAGCCGTATAATGAACGCCAGCAGCATCGATATAAACAGGTTCAGAGAAAGAGTTAGCCCTAATCAACTTTGTGAGCTTATAGTATATGCCCAAGATGTTGTTAATACTGCCACCGCCAAATTTGTAGTTGAGGAAATGTTTAATACTGCTAAAACTGCTAAAGAGATTATTAGCGAGCAAGGGCTTGCCCAGATAAGCGATACCCGGCAGCTTGAAGAAACTGTGCTTAACGTGATAAACTCTAATGCTCAGGCGGTAGCCGATTATAAAGCAGGCAAGCAGCAGTCGGTCAAGTTCCTGATGGGGCAGGTGATGAGGGCTACCGGAGGCCGGGCTAACCCCAGGCTGGTAATTGAATTACTGGAGAAGAAGTTAGAGGAAGGTTGAAATGCAGACCTATCTCAATGTGGCTCAAATAATACTATCCTCGGCCCTGATAATCGCCGTTCTGCTTCAGGTTAAAGGCGGCGGGCTGGGGGGTATCTTCGGTCAGGCAGACACCGTCTATCGGACCAAGCGGGGAGCCGAAAAAACCCTGTTTCAACTGACCATCGTTCTGGTTGTTCTATTTATTGCCATCTCTATAGTCGCTCTCAGAGTCGGCCAGTAACTAAACGGCAATGGCTCCCATAATAACCTTGACCACCGACCCAGGCTTAAATGATACCTATTAGCCGAATAGCCATGGCTCATAAGGAAGAGAAGTGAAGCTGAAAGTATGGTTTCTGGAGACCAGGCCGCAGTTCCTGCTTCTTACGGTGGTGCTGACTTTCCTGGGTATCAGCATTGCCTGGTATGACGGCTACTTCCATCTCGGCTACGCCCTGCTCACTTTTCTAGGGCTGCTGCTGTGCCACATCAGTGTCAATGTCCTCAACGACTACTTCGACTATAAGAGCGGGATAGACCTGGAGACCAAGCGCACCCCTTTTAGCGGCGGCAGCGGTATCCTCCCCACCTCCCTGCTCAAGCCAAAGCAGGTGCTGTGGTTCGGGCTGATCTCTTTAATGCTGGCGGTACCCATCGGCGTCTATTTCGTTCTCGCCCGGGGCTGGGGTTTGCTGCCCCTTCTGATAGTAGGCGCCCTGTGCACGGTTATCTATACCCCGCTGCTGACCAGGCTGGGCTTCCCGGAGTGGGCTCCCGGGGCGGGGATGGGGACCCTGCCCGTTTTAGGGGTTTACTTCATTCAGACCACGGTTTATACCTTCCCGGCGGTTATTGCCGCCATACCCTCGGGTCTCCTGGTGTTTAATCTGCTCCTGCTCAATGAATTCCCCGACGTAGAAGCCGATAAGAAAGCGGGCCGAAAAACGACGCCCATCCTCATCGGCAAGACAAAGGCGTGGATGGTCTATTCCGCCCTGACGATTATTGTCTATCTGTGGATAATCGGCTGGGTGATAGCCGGCACAATGCCCATTTTCACTCTAGTAGCCTTGCTCACCCTCCCCTTCGCCATCAAGGCAATCCGTGGTAGCCGAAAGCACCAGGACATGAACCAGCTGGTGCCGGCCATGGCTAACAACGTTATGGTCGTCCTGCTCACCCAGCTCCTGCTGGGCATCGGCTATATTCTGGGGAGGGTCTTCGGTTGACGCCGGTCGACCTGGTCTTGCTTCACGCCCCCAGCGTCTATGACTTCCGCGAGAAGGCTATTCTCTACGGGCCGGTAGCCGACCTGATTCCGTCTTCTTCCATATTCGAGATGTATCCCATCGGCTTTACCAGCATCGCCGCATACCTGGAAGACGCCGGCTACCGGGTGCGCATCGTCAACCTGGCGGTGCGGATGCTGAACGATAAAAAATTCGATGCCGAGGCCTTTATCAAACAGCTGGAGGCGCCTCTCTTC
>JAUWGI010000133.1 GCA_030606505.1 Deltaproteobacteria bacterium | reverse complement strand
TCCGGGTATTTTTCCTTGCATATGCACTCCATTTCATAGCGGATGCGGTCGGCGCTTATAGTTTCCAGCATGGCTATATCCCGCTGGAGCAAACTTGAAGTCTTTTTCTCCAGGTGGAAATCCAGCCGCTGCTCGTAGCGCAAGGCCCGCCAGATGCGGGTGGCATCGTCGGTAAAGCTTTTCTCGTGGAGTATGCGGATGCGCTTAGCTTGCAGGTCGTCGCGGCCGCCGTGGGGGTCAACCAGCTTGCCGTAGTATCCGGGGTTGAGGCGGATAGCCATGGCGTTGATGGTGAAATCGCGGCGGGAGAGGTCGTCGTCAATGGAGCTGGGCGTCACCGCGGGCAAAGCTCCGGGCTTCTCATAAGTTTCCGAGCGGGCGGTGGTCAGGTCAATGCTCCAGTCGTGCCACTGGAGCTTGGCGGTGTTGAAGCGGGGGTGGGTGGTGATTTTGCCCTTGTTAATCCCTGTTAGCTGCTGAGCCAGCTCGATGGCGTTGCCCTCTACCACCAGGTCGAGGTCGAAATTGGCCTGCTCCATGAGCAGGTCGCGGACAACCCCGCCGACGAGGTAGAGCTTCTCCCCGCGGCTGTTAGCCATCTCACCGGCCACCCACATGAAGTTGACCAGCTCCGGGGGCAGCTGTTTTTCTATTAATTTGCCGAAGTTAATGCGTTTGGGCATGGCCTATAAAAATTATAGCACAGGATGTGGCTGGTAAGTAGGGGGAAAGCGAGAGATTTTGCTGGGAGTTTAAGAGGGGGCGAAGCCCCCTCTTCTATATAGTTAATTCCCCTTCCCCTTGGCAAGGGGAAGGGGATAAAGGGGATGGGGTTTCCTTAAATTATATAAAAAATAATTGGGGTTGGGGAGGTGTTATTTAGCTGGCATTTGCTTTATAATGACTCCGTGAAAGTCGTCTCAATTGTGGGCATGACCGGCGCCGGCAAATCAGAAGTTTCTAAAGTATTTGAGCAGAACGGCTTTACCAGCATAAGGTTCGGCGACCTGACCGATGAGGAGATGAAGCGGCGGGGTCTAAAGCCCAAAGAGGTGAGTGAGCGCCTGGTAAGGGAGCAACTGCGGCGGGAGCACGGGGCGGCCGCCTACGCCGAGCTCAACCAGCCCCGCATTGAGCAGGCACTTAAGAACTCGAATGTGGTCATTGACGGGCTCTATTCCTGGGAGGAATATACCTGTCTCAAGTCCTGTTACGGGGAAGGCCTTTACCTGGTGGCGGTGTGGTCATCGCCCAGGACCAGGTATGCCCGACTGGCCGGCCGGTCTAGCCGGCGCCTGACCCCGGAGGAGGCCGCCAGCCGGGACGAGTCCGAGATTGAGAATATCGCCAAGGGCGGGCCCATCGCCATGGCCGATTTCACCATCGTTAACGAGTCCTCCCTGGAGGACCTAAGAAAAGAAGCGGCCAGGATTGTCTCTAAATTAAGATGAAAAAAGTGACCCGGCCTGATGTTGATGAGTATTTCTTGAAGATAGCCTCGGTGGTGGCCGAGCGCTCAACCTGCCGCCGTCACCACGTGGGGGCGGTGGCGGTAAAGAACAAGCACATCCTGGCTACCGGCTACAACGGCGCCGCCGCCGGACTCAAGGATTGCCTTGAGCTTGGTTGCCTGAGGGACGAGCAGAATATACCCTCCGGGGAGAGGCATGAAATATGCCGGGGCATCCACGCTGAGCAGAACGTAATCGTGCAGGCCAGTTTACACGGCGTCAGCCTCGAGGGGGGCACTATCTACTGCACCCATACCCCCTGTGTGCTCTGCGCCAAGATGCTGGTCAATGCCAAGATAGCCCGCTTCGTCAGCTTTAGCCAGTATAACGACGACTCGTTTAAAGAGCTGTTCCAGGAGGCGGGCATAAAGTTCGATATCCAGGAAAGGCCCCCCTCCCAGATAGGCTACCTAGACTAACTAAACACTTGACATCGGGGCAAAATTAGTGGAGTATATGGGCGATGTCAGTGCTGCCCGCTAAGGTAATCGTTAACCCCGTGGCCGGGGCCTCTTCTACCCGCCGCAAGTGGCCTATCATCAGTAGGCTGCTGAATCGTATCGGTCTTCCCTTTGACTTTGAGTATACCGAGGGCGTGGGGCATGCCATAGAGCTGGCCCGCATCGCCGCCAGCAACGGCTACCGCTACCTGGTGGCGGTGGGTGGGGACGGCACGGTAAACGAGGTGGCCAACGGCATACTCCATTCCACCAACGCCTCCGCCACGGCGCTGGGCATCGTCAGCACCGGTACCGGCAGTGATTTTATCCGCTCGGTCGGTATCTCCCGCGATTACACTACCGCCTGCTCCACCCTGACCAGTTCCCGAAGGCTGTCTATCGATGTCGGCGTTGTTGAGTACCAGCGCCAGGGGCAGACCTTACAGCGCTTCTTTATTAACGCCGCCGGCGTCGGTTTTGATGCTGCCGTGGTGAGAGAAACCGAGCGCCTGCCCAAGTTCTTCGGCGGCACCATCCCTTATCTGGCCGGGCTGG
>JAUWGI010000053.1 GCA_030606505.1 Deltaproteobacteria bacterium | reverse complement strand
GGACCAGCCCTGGGGCAGATAAAGCAACAGCAGAGCCGCCACCACCACCGGCAGTAAAGAGTAACCCAGCCATGGGAAGAGCCAAGCCGGTTTACCCCGCCACCAGCCATAGACGGCCATAATCAGGACCAGCACCAGTATACCTAAAAGCCAGCCGACACCCCGCCACCAGTTAAGAACAAATAAGAGACCGAAAAGTATATGGGGTGTAGCCGCCAGCAAAGCCTGAGTCCAGCTACCCTGGCTATGAGCCTCGTATATCTGACGGGCTACCATTTTAGCCGAGCCCAGAAGAGTCAAACAGGCGTCAGCCGCCTCCTCCTCAGATAGCCCGGTTTCCCGTAGCTCCTGGACCTCGTCCTCAATATGCGTCTCCAGCTCCTGGATGACTTCTTTCTCTGAGGAGCGGTCAAGCCTCAGATTGTCTCTTATACTATCCAGATAATGACTGAGGACAGTCAGCATTCCCCCACCTCAAATTATTCAGACGCCGGTTGAATAATTAGATTCATAGCCGTCAGAAAATCCAGCCACTGGCCCCTCTTGGCTGCCAGGATATTCAGCCCCTTTTCCGTGATGTAGTAATACCTTCTCTGCCGCCCGTTGGGCAGCGTCTGCCACTCGCCCCTGATTAAGCCCGCTTTATCCAAACGATGAAGAGCCGGGTAAAGAGTACCCTCTTTAAATTTAAAGTAGCCCTGGCTCCTCCTCTCCAGCTCTTTGATAATCTGGTAACCATACATCGGTTGCTGAACTATTACGCAGAGAAGCAGGGAATCGATACTGCCTTTGATTAATTCATGCTTTTTTGCCATCTCAATACCTCGCTTAGCATGACACCTAGTGTCACTATGCACAATAGCACATGCTATTGTTGTTGGCAATAGGGGGAAGGCAGAGGTTTCACCTCTCTTAGATTCTTTTTTAGCCCCTCCCCCTGTTCTCGGTTGTTTTTCTTCCCACCCAACCCACCCTACAGAGGTCATACCTCTTCAACACCCTTTTAAAAAGGAGGGAGAAAGGGATATCTCCACCACAAGGGGGTGGGGTCAAAAGAGCTGTAAAGACTGTAAAGAGGTGAAACCTTTTTGGGCGGGAGGGTGGGTAAACAGACAATACTTCAAAACGGGGGGTGGACTCAGATAAGGGGATAACTTGTACTTAAGCGGAGAACTTGCCGAAGATGAGGGCGGCATTAGTGCTGCCAAAGCCGAAGGAGTTGGAGAGGACAACCTTCACCTCGGCTTTCCTGGCTGTATTGGGAACATAGTCCAGGTCACACTCCGGGTCGGGAGTTTCATAGTTGATGGTAGGCGGAATCATGCCCTGAGTAATAGTCAGCAAGCTGAATATTGCCTCCACCACCCCGGCTCCAGCCCACATATGACCCAGCATCGATTTATTGCTACTAATCGGTATGCGGTAGCTCCGCTCCCCAAACACACTCTTTATCGCCCGCGTCTCAGAGAGGTCATTGAGCACGGTTGAAGTGCCGTGGGCGTTAATATAATCAACCTGGCTAGCAGCAATGCCAGCATCATCAAGCGCCATTTTCATACAGCTGGCTGCCCCCTTTCCCTCAGGGTCAGGAGCGGTTATATGATAGGCATCACTATTAAGGCCGTAGCCCAGTACCTCACCATAAATCCTGGCCCCTCTATTTTGGGCAAACTCCAGTTCCTCCAGGATGACGACCCCCGCCCCCTCCCCGATAACAAAGCCGTCACGCTCCTTGTCAAAGGGGCGGCTCGCCTTCTCCGACGCCTCATTTCTAACCGTCATCACCTTTACCGGCTCCAGCCCGGCAAAGACCAGAGGCCTGATGGCCGCTTCAGCCCCGCCGGCAATCATGGCGTCAACATCCCCCCACTGGATAGCCCGGCAGGCATCGCCAATAGCATGTGTCCCTGAGGCACAGGCGGTCACCGAGCACATATTAGCCCCCCTGGCCCCGAATTCAATAGCCACCTGTCCCGTGGCCATATTGCACAGGAAACTGGGAACAAAGAAGGGGGAAATCTTCTGGCGAGCACCCTTAATCAGCAGCTCGTGGTTCTTCTCTATACTCTCTATACCGCCCATAGCTGTCCCCACCGAGACCCCCACTCGCTCGCTGTTACTGGCATTTATGGTCAGGCCTGAATCCTCCAGCGCCATCCGGGCGGCGGCCAGGGCAAAATGGATAAAGCGGTCTCCCCGCCTTACCAGCTTCCGGTCGATGAAATCCAGAGGATTAAACCCTCTGACCTCACCAGCAATTCTGGTCCGGAAACTGCTGGCATCAAAGCTGGTGATCGCATCCACTCCCGATTTCCCCTGGCATAAAGACTGCCAGCTCTTCTCCAAACCCACCCCCAGAGGGGTTATGGCGCCCATTCCGGTTACTACTACCCTTCTCTTCAATGGCATTTCTCCAAAGGTAAACTCAGCAGGGACGGCTCAAGCCCTACTTATGTCGTAGGTAAAGAACCGGTGAAAACGATCTCTCTGGGTACCTTATAATTAGCCAGATGCTTCAGGCAAAACTTCTTTATCTCCTGCTCGGTAGCCACCTCACCCGGCTTTAACCTGATGATAGCCCGGGGCGTCTCCCCCCGCATTTCATCACGAATGCCCACCACTCCCACCTCAGCCACCTTGGGATGACCGGTCAGTACCTTTTCAATATCACTGGGGTAGATATTCTGCCCCTTGGCGATAATCATGTCCTTCTTCCTGCCCGCCGACAGAAAAAGCCATCCCTCCTCATCAACCCGGCCGATGTCACCGGTATAAAGCCAGCCATTCTTTATTACTCCAGCAGTTGCCCTAGAGTTTTTATAGTACCCCTTCATTATCGGTCCCCGGACGATTATCTCGCCCGGCTGGTTTGGCGGCAGTTTCCGCCCATCATCGTCTACTATCTCCAACTCCCACCCGGGCAAAGCCTTCCCCACCGAGCCCGGCTTTACCCCACCATCAGGGGACTGGCAGGTAACATGAGCTACCGATTCGGTCATGCCCCAGAAATCAACCGCAGTCAAGCCCAGATACTGCCTGAGCTTCTGTGAGATATTAGCCGGCATAGCCGCCCCCGCCGTACCCCACAGACGGATAGAACTCAGGTCATATTTTATTCCCTCCGCCTCGATAGCGTTAACTATTAAAGTATGGACAAAAGGCACGGCCATAAAAATTGTCGCCTTCTCCCTCTCAATAACCTCCATAAGGTTGCTGATGGATAGACCGGGCAATATTACTACGGTGCTACCCTTGGCAATGGCTGTAATTAATATCACCACCAGGCCAAAGGCATGATGCATGGGGAGGGCAAACAGCACGGCGATATCCTTATCGGTCTGCTTGAATCCATCACCCGATATGGCTGCCTCCCTGACCAGAGCCTGATGGGACAGCATCACCCCTCTGGGGTTAAAGCTGGGCCCCGAAGTATAAGCAATATGGGCGATATCCCCGGGTGTCACCTCCACCGCCACCGGCTCTGCCGAACCGGTAGCCATAATCTGCTCATAGCTAAGAAATTGCCCTTCACCCTCAGAATCCACCTCTATAATGTGGGTGATGGACTTAAACTCCGGTAGCGACTGAGCGATGGGCTTTAAAAGCGAGCTTTCCGCCACCAGAACCCCGGGCTGGGAATCATCAAATAGAGAGGCTAATTCAGCCGGCTTATACTTGGTATCCAGAGGAACAGCAATACCACCAATCTTAACCACGCCCAAGTAAGTAGTGACAAACTCCGGGCTGTTGGAGAGCAGCATAGCCACCCGGTCACCCTTGCCCACTCCCACCCCAATTAAGGCATTGGCTATCTTATTCGAGGCTTCATCCAGCTGGGCATAGGATAAACGGCTATCGCCCATAGTCACCGCCGTCTTCTTTCCATAGCGCTTCACTGCTTCATCTAACATCAGCTTCAAATTCATTACTCAGCTTTCTCCAATACAATTCAATCGTTTACACTACGGCGCTATCGCTAAAGGCAAAAACGTGGTTGTAGAATTAACCAGTAGTGTAGCAGATTTTACCAGCTTTGCAAAGCAAACTGATAGCGCCAAAAGCCCTTTGCTCAAATTCTACTCCCCATGCTACAATGAAACTAGCCATGAAGAGGACAAACCTGAAATACCTACTGGCCTGCCTTGTCATAGTTATATTTCTCTTTGTAGGGAGCGGCTGCCCGCTGCCGCCGCTAGAAGCCCCCCCACCCGCCAGCCCACCAGCAGACTCTATCGTTAACCCCATTGACCCCGACTGGACACCACCATCTACAGATGGGCAAGCCCCGATATTGCCTTCTATCGCCGATGTGGTAGCCATGGTCAAGCCATCAGTAGTAGCCATCAATACCGAGTATGTCAGCTACGATATTTTCAGCCGCCCGTTTACCCAGCAGGGGGCCGGCTCGGGGTGGATTATAGATGAAGACGGGCTTATCGTGACCAATAACCACGTGGTAGAGGAAGCTGATAGCGTCACCGTAACCCTGGCTGACGGCAGGACCTTCCCTGCTGAAACGGCACGCACCGACTGGCTGAGCGACCTGGCTATAGTCAAGGTTAATGCCAGTAACCTGCCTTCGGCAAAGATAGGCGATTCGGACATTTTGCGGGTGGGTGACTGGGTAGTGGCTATCGGCAATTCACTGGGTCTGGGTATAAGCGCCACCAAGGGTATTGTCAGCGCCCAGGGAGTCTCTCTATCCATATCGGCGGGGCAAACCCAGGAAGACCTCATCCAGACCGATGCCGCCATCAACCCGGGTAACAGCGGTGGACCACTGGTGAATATGGCCGGTGAGGTAATAGGCATCAACAGTATCAAGATTGCCCAGGTGGGCGTGGAGGGCATGGGCTACGCCATAAGTAGCAACACGGCTAAGCCAATTATCCAGCAGCTGGTGCAAAAAGGCTACGTGGTTCGCCCCTGGCTCGGGGTTGTGCTTTATACCGTAGACCAATACGCCGTATTGAAATATGACCTGGCCGTAGATAAAGGGGCATTAATTACCGAGGTGGCTACTCCCAGCCCCGCCGCCGAAGCCGGAATTGAGACGGGCGATGTCATTACCGGCTTTGAGGACGAGGAGATAACCAGCGCCGATGATTTAATCCAGGCGATACACTCCAGCGAGATCGGACAGAGAGTAGAAATAACCTTCTGGCGGGGCGATGTCCAAAATACCACCTACGCCACCCTGGCGGAAAGACCGCCCTCCTAGCTCAGCCGCTTAACCCCCAGTGATACGTCATAGCCACTCAGTTTATGGCTCTTGGTGAAAACGCCCTCTTCAGAAACCCCCTCAACAAGCTCGCGGGAAAGCGTCTCCTGCTTGATATAATCGGCAAAATCGGCCATTACCTGCCGGATATAATCACCCCCCTGATAATAGGTGATAATATGGTCGGCAATATCAAATTCGGCGGAGCGGCGCATGGTCTGCAACTTTCTCACTATCTCCCGTGCCACCCCCTCAGCTTCAAGCTCGGGAGGAATCTCAGGAAAAATGGCTGAATTACAAGGACTTTCACCAACAACCACATAACCATCCTCAGCAAGTGCCGCCACATTTTCAACAGTATCGTATTTCAATTCTTTCACATTCAACTCTTCCAATATCTGTGGCTTAACCCTCTCCAAACTCTCTCGCCCTTTCAAATCAATGCCTACATAATTAACTGCCAGAGGCTGGCGCACCTTGATACCGGCCTGGCTCCGGGCCGCCCGCCCCAGGCTTGATACCTTCATGGCCAGCCGTATATCATCACCAAGCTGTTTATCAATCCTGGCCTCATCGGCGACGGGGAAATCAGCCAGGTGCACACTATCCGGTGCCTCAGCAGACGCCGAACATACCAGGTTCTGATACATCTCCTCAGCCAGGAAGGGGGCAAACGGCGCCAGCAGCTTTGATAGCGTCACCAGGCATTCATACAGCGTGGTATAGGCCGCCAGCTTATCGGCATCGCTCTCGCTCTTCCAGAAGCGCCGCCGGCTGCGGCGCACGTACCAGTTAGACAGGTCATCAACAAATCCCTCTATCCTTCTCCCCGCCTCGGTGGGATTATAACCGTCCAGCCCTTTATCAACATCAACAATAAGCTGGTTAAGCTCGGAGATAATCCAGCGGTCAAGTTCCGA
>JAUWGI010000083.1 GCA_030606505.1 Deltaproteobacteria bacterium | reverse complement strand
ATTGAGTCCATCAGCGCCGACTCCTCGCCGCAGACGTAGGCGCCGGCGCCCTGGCGAATTTCAATATCAATGTATTTTAAAAATCCCTTCTTCTTCGATTGGGCAATGGCTTCCTCCAGCAAATCGAGCAGGAAGTGGTATTCGGCACGGAGGTAGATATAGGCTTTTCTGGCTCCGAGGGCATAGCCGGCAATAGCTATGCCTTCAATGAGACTGAAGGGGTCATTCTCCAGTATATACCTGTCTTTGAATGTCCCCACCTCCCCCTCATCGGCGTTGCAGATAACGTATTTCTCATTCCCCGGAGCTTTGCTAGCCAAATCCCATTTTAATCCACAGGGAAATCCGGCCCCTCCCCTGCCCCTTAAGCCCGAGGTCTTTATCTCTTCTATTACCTGCTCGCCCGGCAGCTTCAGGGCTTTCTTTAAAGCCTTAAAACCGTCCTCATTCAGATAGGTAACTATGTCTTTAGGGTCAATAACACCGCAGTTTTTTAATACTACCCTTGTCTCCGGCAACGGAAAGCCTCCATACCCCAGTAGGATTGGTCTTTATTTATACACCTTTAAAATCTGTGATATTTTCTTCGGGGTCAAATCAACATGGACATCGTTATTTACCATCATCGCCGGCGCTCTATCGCAGGCACCGATGCAGTTGGTCAGTTCAAAAGAGAACCTGCCGTCGGGAGTGGTCTCGCCTGGCTTAATCCCGATTTCCTTCCGCACGCCCTCAATTATAGTCTGGGCATCTTTAAGATAGCAGGGGATGCTCTTACAAATCCTGATTACGTTCCGGCCCTGTGGCTTAATCGAAAGGAAAGAGTAAAAGCTGGCCACCCCGTAGACCTCGCTTATAGAGAGCCCCAGGGACTCGGCCAGCTCAGCTATGAGTTCTTGGGATAAATAACCAGACCTGCTTTGCGCACGCTCCAGCAGTACCAGCAGGTCTCTCTTTTCCTGGCTCTGGGGGGTGATTCCCTCACCAATTTTATTCATTATATTTCATCCTTGGAACTGGCGAATCAACTGGTTATAATCAACGGCTTGCCTTTCTTGGCTTCTTTCATCTCTCGTGGCCTGCCCAGCGCTCCTGTGGGGCAAAAAGAGATACAGACATCGCAGTCACGGCAGACTTCCTTATCTATGGGCCGGTCACAATCGACGACAACCTTGGAATCAAAACCGCGATAGGCAATGGCAAACACGTTTTGGCCGGCTACCTCGCTGCAGGCCCGGACACAGCGGCGGCACATGATGCACTTGGTCAGGTCACGGACAATATAGGGGCTTACATCCTCCAGGGCGTAGTAATTCTTCCTCGTCTGAAAGCGGGGCAGCCCCACCTCCAGGTCAGCGGCAATCTGGCGCAGTTCACAGATATTAGCCTTGTCGCACATAAAACAGGAGCCACAGTGACTGGCCAGCAGAAGCTCTACAATCACCCTGCGGGTGGCCAGGACCTTATCGGAATGGGTATCTATGACCATGCCTTCGGTGATGGGGGTGTGGCAGGAACCGACCAGCGTCCGGGAGCCTTCCACCTCGACGACGCAGATACGGCAGGCGCCGATTGGGGTTAGCTCCGGCCGGTGGCACAGGGTGGGAATATCGATGCCATTCTCCAGGGCAGCCTCGAGGATGGTCATCCCCTCTTTGACGCTCACCTGGCGTCCGTCTATTGTTGCCGTTATCTCACCCATTTAAGTCTTCTCAACCCTGACGGCACAGACCTTATACTCCGGTATCTTGGCCACCGGGTCGAGGGCGGGGTTGGTCAGAAGGTTGGCCGGGCTTTCGGCAAAGTGGAAAGTCATGAAGACCACCCCCACCGGTGAAACCTCGGTTACTCTGGCTCTGGCGGTTAGTTCCCCCCGCCGGGAGCCGACCTTAACCATCTCGCCGTCGGCAATGCCCAGTTTCGAAGCATCTTGGGGGTTTATCTCCACCGTCCCCTCCCCTTTCAACACGTTAAGCCCCTCGACCTTGCGGGTCATGGTGCCGGTGTGGAAGTGATAAAGGCTGCGCCCGGTGGTCAGCACCAGCGGGTATTCTTTATCGGGCAGCTCCATCGGCGGCTTGTACTCCAGGGGGATAAACCGCCCCTTCCCCCGGGTAAACTGCTGGGTATGCAAAATGGGCGTGCCGGGATGCTCCGGGGTGGGACAGGGCCACTGCAGGCCGCCCTCTTCCAGCCGCCGGTAGCTGATACCGCCGTAGCTGGGGGTGAGCAGGGCAATCTCGTCCATAATCTGGGAAGGATGGGCAAAGTCAAAACCGCCGTTTCCCATCTTCTTCCCCAGCTGGCAGGTAATCTGCCAGTCAGGCCGGGAATCGCCTACCGGCTCTATTGCCTTTCTCACCCGCTGCACCCTTCTCTCGGTGTTGGTGAAGGTGCCGTCCTTCTCGGCAAAGCTCACCCCGGGCAGAACCACGTCGGCCAGCTCGGCCGTCTCCGATAAAAATATATCCTGCACCACCAGGAACTCCAGCGTCTCCAGCGCTTTTTTAGCATGAGTAATATTCGGCTCGCTCAGTAGCGGGTTCTCCCCGATAATATAAATTGCCTTTATCTTTTTATTATAGGCGGCATCAACAATCTCGGTGATGGTCAGGCCGGGCTTATCCGGCAACCTGGCGCCCCAAGCCGCCTCAAATTTTCGCTTAATATCGACGTCGGCCACCGCCTGGTAGCCGGGATAGACGTTGGGCAGGGCGCCCATGTCGCAGGCCCCCTGAACGTTATTCTGCCCCCGCAGCGGGTTGACCCCACTTCCTGGCTTGCCGATGTTGCCGGTGAGCATGGCCAGATTGGCGGTGGCGATAACATTGTCGGTACCGTGGGAGTGCTGGGTGATGCCCATGGCGTAGAAGATGGCCGAGGGCTTTTCGGCGGCATATATCCGGGCGGCCTCCACTATCTTATCTTTGGGCACGCCGGTGGTGCGCTCCGTAAAATCAAGGCCAAAACCTTTAAGTGACTTCTTAAAGTCGTCGAAGTTCTCGCACCTCTCGTCAATAAAGGCCTGGTCGGCCAATCCTTCATCGACTATTACTTTCATCATCCCCATGAGCAGGGCGACATCGCTCCCCGGCTTTTGCTGGAGCCACAGGTAGGCCCAGCGCACCATGTCAATCTCGCGGGGGTTGGCTACGATAAGCTTGCCACCGTTATCCACCGCCCGCTTTATCTCCTGGCTGATTATGGGGTGGGCCTCGGTGGTGTTGGTGCCGATGGCTAGGATACACCCGGAATCACGGAACTCGCTGATGGAGTTGGTCATGGCCCCGCTGCCGAAGCTCTGCACCAGCCCGGCAACGGTGGGAGCATGGCACAGGCGGGCGCAGTGGTCAACATTACCCGTACTTAATACCGCCCGGGCAAACTTCTGGGCGACATAGTTCTCCTCGTTGGTACACTTGGCCGAGGAAACTACCGCCAGCTCCTCCGGCTGGTAGCCTCCCAGCTTCTGGCTGACCAGGTCTAAAGCCTCGTCCCAGCCCGCCTCAACCAGTTTCCCGTTTTTCCTGATAAGCGGGTATTTTAGACGGTCGGGGTGATTGATAAAATCAAAACCGAACCTGCCCTTGACGCATAAGAAACCGTTATTTACCGTGTTTTCCCGGCTGCCCCTCACGCCTATTACCTGCCCGTCGCTAACCCCCAGATACATGCCGCAGCCCACCCCGCAGTAGGCGCAGGTGGTGGCTACCTCCTCGGCGGGCAGTTTATCCTCTTTAGGCATCAGCGCCCCCACCGGGCAGTGGACGACGCACTCACCACAGGACACGCAATTTGAAGAATCTAATATCGGCTTATCGGCAAAGGTGGCCACCTTGCTGGCATAGCCGCGGTTGATTATGGCGATAGCGCTGGCCCCGACCACCTCATCACATATCCGCACGCACTTGGCGCAGAGGATGCACTTGTTCAGGTCGCGGTAGAAGAAGGGATTGCTGTCGTCAACCGCGTACGACCGCTGCGTCCGGCGGAAGGGTATCTCGGTAATGCCCAGGTAGTCAACGATAGTCTGCAGCTCGCAGTGCTCGTTCTTGGGGCAGGTTACGCAGCGCTCGGTCACGGCCACATTGCGCAGGCAGATGTCATAAGGACCGCAGCGCTCCCTCCGGTCGCAAATCAGGCACTCGCTGGGGTGGTCGGCCAGGATTAACTCAACATTGGCGCGGCGCACCT